>JAFWRC010000265.1 GCA_017508825.1 Lachnospiraceae bacterium | reverse complement strand
GCGGTAATCATTGACCTCACTGCTGCACTTCCGCAGCTTTGCCAGCGTTTTCATCAGCACCAGAAAAGCCTCCGCCAGATTGTGAACGCAGCCGGCATACAACAGAAAATCCCCGACTCCCAGATGGTTTTGCAGGATCAGGTATACCAGCACACCGTACAAAAGTCCCTCCCGGAACAGCTCCAGCAGATGACCGGTCATCCCGCTCCGGACCCAGACCGCAGATGCTTTCTTTACCTGCCGGTTCAATATGGTATGCAATTCTTCCTGCGTGGAAAGCAGCCGGTCTGCGATCCCCAGAAGCCGGATATCCTTTCCGTATGCAAAATCCGAAGACGTTTTCTTAAAGTGCTCCAGTCGGTTCTTCTCATAGAGCACATCATCATTGGTCAGTTTCTTTTCTTTCTTCAAAGCCCGGTCTACCGTGATGTATTCCAGAATGCCGCACAGCAGCACGGCTGCTGCCAGAGCGTAACTGATCCTGCACAGAAGCACCACTGCCAGAATGCAGGTAAAGATATGCGAACAGAAATCTATGGTAAAGCGTATGATCCCTTCGATGCCCACATCCACATTTCTCGTAGATGCCCTGGATCTTTCCATTGCCTCCAGCACCTCACGATCTTCCAGGTTCTCGTAAAACATCCCTATGCTCTTAAGATTACGCGCCAGCATAAACATGGGCCTTACATAAAAAGCCGCCGGCTCTTTGCCGAAACATACGGCATTCTGTCCGATCATACACAGGATATTCAGTCCTGTCAGGAGCAGGATCTGCGTGACCAGATCTCTTACCGGCATGCCCCCTTCGATGGATCCCACCAGGTATTTTCCCAGAAACAGCCAGATAAAGCGGCTCAATGCTCCGCAGAATACCGCAGGAATGAGCAGCGCGATCAGATACGGCTTATGCTTTGCCACGCCTTTGTATACGTACAGGATGTTACTGATCAGGCTGTACTTTACTTTGTTCACTTTTTTCATTCTCTCTCCTCCTTTTCCTGCATTTATTGTAAGACCTGTATCCCCGGCTTCCAATAACGGCGTTAGAGAAGAAAAATCGCGCAGGACGCGAAAAGCGTGTCCACCATCCCGATGAACACGCTTTTTTTGGCTTAACGCAAAAAAACTTATTCTGTTTCAGAGGATCCCCGAATGAAGTATGGTCGCGATCCCCTTCACGGCCCTGGCATCCCAGTCAAATTCATGCCGGAAACTTGTCTGGAACATAGCCGTCATATCTGCTTTCCTGTCTGCCAGAAACACGCTGGTCCCCGCCCCTTCGTGATAGATGGTCCCCTCACTGAGCTCCTGCTCTTTATCATAACCTGCGGAATAAATGGGCACTCCCGCGCCGTAAAGGATCGGTTCATTGTGCCCGAAACTTATGTTGCGCACCTCCGGTCCCGTCAATGGCGTCCATAACATGGAAAGCGCCTCTTTCCCGATCACTCTTCTGCCCCGGAACATTCCGTCACGTAGTATCATCTCGCCGAGATGCAGCATCTCGCGGCAGGTAGACATCTGTCCTCCGGCAGTTTCCGGGATCCCTTTCCATGTAGGATAGGTCGCTGCTGCCATCTGCCCGATACCGTGCTCCTTACAGCGCCGGACCATTTCCAGATCCGTTTCATTTGCCACGTTGTATCTTGCCAGCTGTTCCTTTGTGGCATCCTTGCGCCAGTGCGTATCCGCCATTTCGCAGGGCCGGAAGATCTTTTCTTTGATATATTCTTCTGCGTAAATCCCCGATGCCCTGCTTATGATCTCCCCCAGGATAAAATAGCTCACGATCGAATAGATCCACTTCTCTCCCGGATGTGCATGAAGCCCGGTCTCGACCACCGCTTTCAGCCAGGTACCGGCGGGATCTTTTTCATCCATATGCTCCCACCAACTGCGCTCGTCCTGCGGCAGTACGCCCTCTAGCGCACAGATCCCGGAAGTATGCGTAAGCAGATGCGTGATCGTTATATTCCGAAACTCACCCGTATCAAATTCCGGGATCCATTTCTTTACCGGCTGATCGAGTGTAAGCTTTCCTTCTTCCGTCAGTTTCAGGATGGCGATCGCGGTAAACACTTTACCGACCGACTGTATCTCAAAAAGCGTATCCGGCTGAAAACAGGTATTGCCGCACCACCCACAGGCCAGCGTCCCCATCGCCCGGTCCGCAATGATCTTTCCGTTCTTCCTAAGACAGTAACTGCCGGACCATATCCTTCCTTCCCGGATCAGATCTTGGATAGAGCGGTCCAGGTAATCCAGACGTGACGCATCGTATCCCGTTTCCGCAGGTTCTGCCTCACATTCTCCGCAGCGTATCTCTATGTCTTTATCCGCGTCTTGCATAAACAAAATACACTCCCGATGTTTTTACTGCCATAGAATCCGGTTTATCGAAATAGGCGCTGCTGCGGCTGTAATACTCCCGGAATTCATTTGCTTTATCCAGGCTCAGACCACGGTTCATAAAGTAGGCGGTTCCGCCTTCGTAAGAATCCTCATGTGTATAGACATAACGGAAATCCTGATTCATCTCCTTCTTCGCCGGATCAGCGGGTTCATAGATGACTACCTGATCGCTGATGCGTGCCTGTATATCTGTAAAACCTTCCTGTTTTAACAGAAACGGCAGTTTGGTCGCCATACGGTAATCCCGCTGGCCATGCGCTGCTTCGTACTCCCACATCGGGATAAAGTCCGGCCTCTGCATACCGTTCTCTTCCCGCTCCAGCCCCGAAAAAAAGCCTGCCTGCTCCACTTCCATATTGGCATCGATCAGAAGCAGCATCCCGCCCGGCTTTAATGCGCCCTTCATGATCTGCAGCACCTTTTTCGGTTCCGGCAGATGGGACATCAAAAAAAGCGTAACAACCAGATCATATTTCTGCTCCGTCTTAAGATCATAGATATTTTCTTTGAGAAACCGGCAGTGATACGGTTTATCCGCAAAATACTCTTCCGCTTCCCGGATCTGCTGCGCATCCAGTTCCACCCCGGTATACGTGCTGTTCTTCGGAAGGAGTGGTAGGAATTTACTTCCCAGAAAACCGTAGCCGCACCCCAGATCCAGGATATCGACCGGCTTCCGGAATTTCCATACATCCTTTACAAGAAACCGGAAATAATCCTCGTTCCAGAAAAGTTTCTTCCAGACTTTTAACAGATCACGCTTTCGGTTCCAATAGACTTCATCATCATATTTTACTTCTTCCGCCTCATCCTTAAGCGGTTCCATCCCCAGCAGCACGCCGGCGCTGACTCCGAATATATCCGCCAGTTTCGGGATATGCGTGATATCCGGATAATTGGCCCCCGTCTCCCATTTACTGATCGTCTGAAAGGATACCTGCATCAGGTCCGCCAGTTCTTTCTGGGTATATCCTTTTTCTTCCCTGAGTTCCTTTATGTACAGTTTCAAGCGAACACCATCCCCCTGTTCTGTTTACGCTATTATTATCACAGATTAAAAAATGTTGTCAATGACACGGGTTGTAATTTTTTATAATTTCTGTTATATATAAACTTATTCTATTTATAAAATGCATTCGGTGTATACCGATATTCCGGAGGAATAAAATGAAACCGAACTTCAAACAGCGAACCACTAAACTCGGCGCTATTATCATGTGGCCTGTAATGAGTATTTTTTTATCCGTTCTGGCGAATCTGCCTGCAGAAGAATTTGCTCCGCAGATCACCGGCTTCGGGCGTTTTGCACTTTTTGCCGTTGCCGGTCTGGTCTTATCCACGATCATCGCGGTCCTGATCCCGGTCCTTTCTCCGACAACCCGTGCCCAAAATGAGATCATGCTCGAGTTGGAGCAGAACGGACAGACGCAGCGTTTTATCGAGCTTACGGAACAGGAGATCAACCGTCTCATCGCTTCCGGCAAAGCATATAAATATTACCGTTTCTTCACGCACTATGTAGAACTGCAGGCAGATGCCTACCTGATGCAGCGCAATCCCGGTGCAGCGATCCAAAGCATCAACCGCATCAACCTGCAGGATATGCAGCGCTATCTGTCAAAAGGGCTCGATGATACCCGTTTTCTGGGATACTTTGATGTACAGATGGGCATTGCCGAAAATCTGTGCGATGCCGACCGTGCAAATGCCGTCATGCGTGATGCCTCTCCCTATCTGCAAAAAGTAAATGAAAAAAACCTCGCTCTGTTTATTGTTGCAAACGAGGTTTATTTCTCTTATTACCTGACCACCGGTAACCCGGCCAAAGCTTATGAACACGCCAGAAAATATTTTGAACATGGCGCAAACCGCTTCAGTTCCTTTCTCGGTAACGTCTGCAGCGCAAAGGTATTTATCAAGACCGGCCAGTTCACCGAGGCAGAACGTTTTCTCCGGAATGCCGAACAACAGACGACCTCCACGCCAAATCAGCGCCAGATCCTGGCCTATATGCGTGAGATGCTGAACCGCGCCAGAAACGGGATCTGATCCCGGTTTGTTTCAATCCCTCCGAAATTATATCATTGTTTGATCCGCTCAATATGCATTGCGACCAGATCCAGTCCGCCCAATGCAAAGTACAGACGGATCGTCGTAAAACGATTAAAGAAATAACTTTCTCCGGAAAAACTCACCGCTTTTCCACCGGTTCCGTTCCAGGTAAAGGTACCGGATGCCGTCCCCATAATAAAGACCGTTACCGGGATCTGCGCCAGTTCTCCGGCTTCCGAGCTTGCCGTGAGCGTAAACCGGTAAGGACCTAACTCTTTCACATCCAGGATAAAACTGTAACTCTTATCTCTGTCAGATTTGATCCCGCCCAGATCCACCGTGATCTCACCCTTCAACTCGTAGCACGGCACATTCTCCTGCTTTTCTTCTCCGTCATCCTCACGCCCGCTGATCACTACCGTATCTGCCGTACCAAGCACGCGTTTCATCGCATTGGACTCCAGCAGCACGCTTAAGATATTGCCTGCATTTCTCTGCAGTTCCGCCCTGGTCAGTTCTCCTGCCCGCAGGGACTCCAGCGTATTGTCATCATGACTTCCGCCATCCGGGCATACCATATAGACATCATTCTGCGCCATCGCCATTGCCGCAAAATCACGCTTATCCGGTTCCTGCCCTCTGCGGTTCAGATTTGCCCACCAGTCGGTCATCACCAGCCCGCGAAAGCCCCATTCGTTTCTGAGGATCGTGGTACACAGATCAATACTGCAGGCGGTCCACAGACCATTCACGCTTCCGTAAGTCGTCATCACCGTCACGGCACCGCCCTTTCGTACTGCGATCTCAAAGCCCTTCAGGTAGATCTCCCGAAGCGCCCGCTCTGAGATCACACTGTTAATGGTATGTCTTCCCGTCTCCCGGTTGTTGCCGCAAAAATGTTTGATCGTTCCGGTGGTGCCGGCTTTGCGAAGTCCGGTCAGCTGTGCCGCCGCGATCTCACCGGTCAGGTACGGATCCTCTGAAAAATATTCGAAGTTTCTGCCGTTTAACGGATGCCTGCGGATATTCATACCCGGGCCTAACAGACACTCTACCTTATTTGCATTCATTTCGTAACCGGTACAGGTAAAGAGTTCCGTCATCAGTTCACGGTTCCAGGTACACGCCAGAGATGCGCCTCCGGGCAGACTGAATGCTTTTGTCCCGCAGTCCAGACGCATACCGGACGGTCCGTCGCTGCAGCAGGCGCACGGAATACCGAGTTCCTGCAGATGCTCCGAAACACCGCCGAAAGCAGACGCCGTGCCGGCAGTGACTTTCGGACTTCCCATCCCTTCACCGCGGATGATGCTGGCCAGATCTTCCTCGGAAAGCTGCCCGATGAACTCCTGCAACGTGCGCTTTCCTTCCGCAACATCTTTTAATGCAATCCCGCGATCTCCTGTATAAGGTATCTCTTCCGGGATGGCCTGCTCGCGTCTTTGTGCCTCGCTGATCATGGAAAGAGGTGTTGCTTCATACACCGCTTTTCCGTTCCGGTTGACCAGACGCTCATAGGCTTCCACAGGCGCAAGCGCACTCGTGGTCTGCCGCACAACCTGTGTTTCCGGAACCGTGATCACCGGTCCGGCTTTGGCATCCCGCACATTTTCACCGATATAGAAACGGTATTCCCCGGCTTCCAGAACGTAAGCATAACGGAATCCGGATGCCCCGCTGTCATCATAGGATGCGATATTCTCGCGGGATACTTCCACACATACGGTCTCACTCTCTTTCGGCTGCAACACTTTCGTCTTTGCAAAACCGCACAGTACCCTGGCCGGCTTTCCGAGCGCCCCCTGCGGGAGTTCACAGTAGACCTGCACAACTTCCTTTCCCGGAACTTTCCCGGTATTTGTCACCGGTACGAAAATCTTCCTATCCTGCGTATCTTCGTCCGTTTCGATCCGGCCCTCCCCAAACGCAAACTGCGTATAGGACAATCCGTATCCG
>JAFWRC010000264.1 GCA_017508825.1 Lachnospiraceae bacterium | reverse complement strand
TCCACAAACATATCCGAATCGCAGAATTCCGGAAATAACTTAAAATTAATGATCAAAAAGGATAACAAAAACAGGATGCAGCCAAAGGCTGCACCTGTCATTGTAATGTATTGGTTTTTGCTTAACTTTTGCTTCATTCTTCCTTATTGTTTTCGGCAACCGCTTCCGCTCTCGCAGCTACTTCTTTCTCCTGTACATCGGAAGGTGTCTGCTCATAGCGTACAAACTCATAAGAGTAATCACCGCGTCCGCCGGTCATAGAGCGCAGATCCGTGCAGTACCCGTACAGGGAAGACATCGGGATCTCGGCTTCTACGGTCTGCTTGCCGCCGCCAACCGGGTTCATACCGAGCACACGTCCGCGGCGCTTGTTCAGATCCCCCATAACATCGCCGGTATACTTATCCGGAACAGTTACTTTCAGGGATGCGATCGGCTCCAGCAGCACCGGGCCGGCTTCCATAAATCCCTTCTTGAATGCCTGGATGGTAGCCATCTTAAATGCCATTTCCGAAGAGTCTACCGGATGATAGGAACCATCGTAAAGGATACCCTTCACACCGACTACCGGATATGCCGCCAGAGGTCCGCGCAGTACGGATTCCTGCATACCTTTTTCCACTGCCGGGAAGTAGTTCTTCGGTACGGCACCGCCGACCACTTCCTGATCAAATTCGTATGCCTTTTCCAGATCACCGCTGGGCTCGAAACGCATCTTAACGTGTCCGTACTGTCCGTGTCCGCCGGACTGTTTCTTGTACTTGTATTCTACGTCGGATTTCTTGCGGATCGTCTCTTTGTATGCGATCTTCGGCTTCACCAGTTCGATCTCTACCTTGTACTCGTCTTTCAGACGGGATGCGATCACATCCAGATGCTGCTCGCCCATACCATAGAGCAGTGTCTGGCGGTTTTCACCGTCGTTCACTACCTTCAGGGTCAGGTCTTCGTGAGACATCTTCTGCAAAGACTGTGCCAGTTTGTCAATGTCCGCTTTGTTCTTCGGCTTATATCTCATATAAGTATACGGTACCGGCAGTTCCGTCTTACCGTATTCGATGATATTCGCCTTGGTGGAAAGGGTATTTCCGGTACGCGCTGCGGTCAGTTTTGCGATCGCGCCGATGTCACCGGCATGAAGTTCCTTGATCTCGCTTGCCTTGCCACCTGTCATAATATACAACTTGCTGACCTTTTCTTCAATATCTTTATCTTTGTTGTAGATCATATCATCCGCTTTCAGCACACCGCTCATCACCTTGATCAGGGAATACTTGCCGATGAACGGATCCACGATGGTCTTCCAGATATATGCGCTCTTTGCCTTGGAGAAGTCGTAATCCGCCTGGAAGATCTCGTTGTTCTTTAAGGAGATACCGGCTACCTTCTTATTCAGAGGTGACGGCATCAGTTTTACGATATCATCCATCAGTGCGTAAGTACCCTGGCAAAGGATATTGGATCCCATGGAGATCGGGAAGATATCACAGGTATTCACGCTGATGCGCAGCGCTGCACGGATCTCATCCTCGGAAAATGTCTCGCCGGCGAAATAGCGGTCCATCATATCTTCGCTGGTCTCGGCAACGGCTTCCATCAGGGAGTCTTTATACATATCCAGATACTCTTTACTGTAATCCGGCATATCCATATCCACGACTTCCTTGCCCTGCCACTTCTGTGCCTTCTGGCTTATGATATTGATATATCCGACAAACTTTTCATTCTCACGGATCGGGAAATGCAGTGGCGCGATCTTCTTGCCGTACTTCTCGGTCAGGGAATCCACTACGTTCTTAAACGATGCATTATCCACATCCATATCTGTTACATAAAACATTCTCGGCAATTTATATTTCTCGCACAGATCCCATGCGCGCTCGGTACCGACTTCCACGCCGGCCTTACCGGAAACCACGATGATCGCAGCATCGGCAGCAGATGCTGCTTCTTCTGCTTCCCCCACGAAATCAAACATACCCGGAGTATCCAATATATTGATCTTTGCCCCTTCCCACTCCATAGGGATCACGGACGTTGAAATCGAGATCAAACGCTTCTGCTCTTCTTTTCCGTAATCGGAAATCGTATTCTTATCTTCTGCCTTGCCCATACGGGAAGTAATACCTGCCAGATAAGCCATTGATTCCGCCAGTGCCGTCTTTCCTGCACCGCTGTGCCCCAAGAGTACCACATTTCTGATCTTGTCTGTTGTGTAGACGTTCATACTGTAACCTCCGATTTTTTATATTATGTATATTCCTTCATTTGTCTCTTTGTGCATTTTTCACAAATCGTCATAATGAAAGAACCACATTTATCTGTATTTTAACAAAAAACTTCCTTCATGACAAGTATTATTTCAACCACAGGGACGGTTCTCCGGCCCATTTTCGGCCACAGGGGACGGTTCTCTGGCCCATTTCCCGCTACACCGCCAAATTCCGGTTTATCGAGCTCACGGACACTCGCTCCGCTCGTGCCGTGAGCTCGCGGGTGGGTGGCCGGGCTGATTTCGGTTTCCTGTCTGCTTTACGG
>JAFWRC010000263.1 GCA_017508825.1 Lachnospiraceae bacterium | reverse complement strand
GTTGCGATCATGTGGAAGGAGAACGTGGATGTATCCATTACCGGTAACTCCACCAACCCGACCCGTTTCCAGCATCCGGTTGCAGGTACCTACAAGAAAGAGCGCGTAGAAGCAGGTAAGAAGTACTTCTCCGTTGCTTCCGGTGGTGGTACAGGCCGTACCCTTCACCCGGATAACATGGCTGCAGGTCCGGCTTCCTACGGTATGACCGATACCATGGGCCGTATGCACAGCGATGCTCAGTTCGCAGGTTCCTCCTCCGTTCCGGCTCACGTTGAGATGATGGGTCTGATCGGTGCAGGTAACAACCCGATGGTAGGTATGACGGTTTCCACCGCTGTATCCATCGAAGAAGCTGCTAAGGCTGGCAAGTTCTAAGAATAATTCGAAACAGAGAAAAACCACGGGGACGGACCTCGTGGTTTTTTTGTTCACAAAAAAACCATGAGGTCCGTCCCCATGGTTTTTGTTTTCTTATGCGCACTTACCCTCTCGGCTGGCCGTCCTTTGCGTGCACTTCCTGCTTGATCTTGTACATCAGCTGGTCGGCTTCACGGACGTAATCTTCCAAAACCTTGCCGGCGGAAGGATCCGTCACGACATAGGCGCAGCTGGCTGTGATCTTGTACGGACGGGAAGAGGAGCGGTTATTCTCTTCGAGCTCACTCAGGATCTGTTCCTTCAGCGCAGAGGCGGATGCTTCATCGGTATCCGGCGCAATGATCAGGAATTCATCGCCGCCGAAACGGACGCCGATCCAATCGGGCCGGAGATAATCCCGGATGGCGTTGGCGACGATACGGATCGCAATATCACCCTGCAGATGTCCGAACTGGTCATTGATGCGTTTCATATAGTTGATATCCACGAACATGACCGTCATCGGTTGGTTCTTCTGGATGCAGTCGTCGTAGATCGGGCCAACCTTGTTTTCGTACACAAAACGCGTATACAGACCGGTCATAGGATCTTTATCATAAATGCGTTTCAGATCCTGGTTCAGCATATCCAGGCGCAGATTACCACGCAGCTGTATCAGGGCCTGTTGGAGTTTCTCCAGATAATTGTATAAACTGTCACCTTCCAGAAGGAAAACATCGTCGGTGATCACAAAATAACCGTAGTCATACTGATAGGAATGCAGTACACAGAAATAATAGGTGTGCTGGATGCCGGCTTCTTTTTTATAGTTCGGTATCAGCTCTTTTCCGTGGATGTGCGCATTCATATTGGCAACGCCGTTCTCGAAGCAGACGATCGGTTCGAAAGGATCCGTAAAAGGTTCACCGAAAAGCTCTTCTTCTTTCGCTAAGGGATTTTCAAAGAAATCCGGGCACATGACCAGGCTGAAGGTTTCCCCTTCACATTCATGACTGCCCTGATAGTGCCGGTTCAAGACCGGTTTTAAGGAAGGATAATCCGTCAGCTCGGTAATGCGCAGACCCAGAAGACGTTCCCGCATCTCCAGCAGGGAAAACTGCAGGTGATTCTGGTAAGAGGTCTGGCAGAACTGCTTGCGGATCTTTTCGTAATTTACTTCGCCCTGATCGCCACGGCAGCGGCAGCTTTCTCCGCGGACAAATGTCGACGGGATCATCACCTGCTGCTCGAAAGCTTCTCCACGGATCTGATGAAAGATCATCTCACAGCATTGATAGCCGACTTCGGAGAAGTTGGGGGTAACCGTGGAAAGGGAGGGATAGAATGTGATACCGTTTGATGCATGATCGTAACCGGTGACGATCATATCATCCGGCAGTTTAATGCCCTGGCGGAGAAGTTCGGAAGCAGTGCCCAAAGCCATCACATCGTTGGCGCAGATGATCGCATCCGGCAAGGGTTTGCCGGAGGAAAGCATCCTGCGGACGATCTGGGCGGGTTCCGCATTTCCCCAGAATCCATAGCAGATATCTTCGTCACCAAACTGCAGGCCATGTGATCCCATTACTTCGCGGGTCACTTCCAGTCGCTCGTTGCTGTCAACGTGATCATCGGTACCGCCCATAAAGAGAACTTTCTTTACATTGTGCTGTTCTACCAGGTGGGTAACCAGATCGTGCATGCCTTCCCGATTGCTGACACGGATCGAAGGGATCCCGTCAATCTCCATCCCGACACTGACAACGGGGATCTGTAACTCCTTTGCTTTCAGGCAGAGTTCTACTGCAGTCTGCGGAGAATTGATCATGGTGGAAAGGACGATGATGCCGTCGAAGTCCCGCATATCGGGGAGCTTGTAGAGATTTAACTGACCTCGGTTCAGAGAATCATAATCGCTGTATGAGGCGAAGCTTAAGAAAACAAAAACATCAAAATCCTCCAGCGCGGCGTATTTACGGATTCCCGTCATTGCCTGCCGGAGCGATTCCATGTTCCAACCGTTTGCATATACAGCAATCTTATGCTTCATATACCAGCGTAGCCCCCCTGTAATGCATGAAAAAACATGTCTTGCTTTGTTATTTTATCATATTTGCTAGATAGATACAAGGATGGAATGTGTTTTTTGTGACTATTTACTATAGAAAATGCTTACATTGTTTCCTGTAAAGTAAGAAAAGCAAGAAATAGCATTGTTTCTACAGGGGGTATCATGGTATATTATTAAAATGGGATAAATGCAGGAGCGAAAGGAGATTTGAGCGGTTGAAAGACAGGGAGATCGCAAATCAGATCGCGAGTATAGATAAACTGAAGATGATCCATTTCTATCATCTGTTCGGAGAGAACGGACCGATGTGCGGCATTCTGGCCTACTATCGGGATCAGGTGATCAATCTTTGCAATACGGATAAGCACTTTACGGAGCTGTTCGAACGGCTCACGAAGGTTTATGAGCGTGAAGCGTCCGGCGGGCAGATCCTGACGGATGAAAAGACGGCAGAGATCCTGGGCAGAGCCAATGCCTTTTCAGATGATGTGTTTGAGGCAAAGCTTGCAGAGTACCGGCCGGAGCAGGCACCGATGATGCTGCCGAAGGCGTTTTGTTCGGTTTATATCCGACCGATCATCGCATACGTTGTTGAGTCGCTTTACGGCGGATATGATCCGGCAACTGTCGAAGCGGGGCAGAAGAAGATCGTTTTTGATACCCGGCCCAGACAATGGTTCGGCAAGGGTATCCTGGATGGGATGAGCGAAGGCAAATCCCTGCATTTTCCGTATCAGATCTTTCCTTCTGCGGGTGAGGTATATGATATCGTTGTCCGGAATGTACTGGCAGACGGAAATGAGCTGAAGATCGAGATCACCTTTGGTTATGACCGGATCACGGTTTCTTATTATGACAGTTTATGCCTGTATGAGGGCAGCCTGCAGTACAGGATGATACAGCAGAAAGGCTTTGTGACCCATGAACTCCGGCAGAAAGGCGAGATCGTGTTTACGGCAGATTCCGAGTGTGCCGGAAAAGACGGGATGGTACCGACGGAGCGGGTGGTTCGGTTCCTGGGAGTTGCCGCGGAAAGGTTCAGCGCATGTGAACTGCCGTGGGGCGATGTGGTCTGCAGCGCCTCAGCGGACGGCACGGAATACCGGGTGATGATGACAAAGGAAAATGATCTGACGATCAGTTATCTTCTGTGTTTCTGCTATCTGACCGGGGAAGAGGAAGCGCCGCTGGCATTCGGCGAGTATTCCTTCCGGTTGTACGAACGCAGTGATATCACGGAGCTGCATCTGCTGGAGATGGAGCAGCCGGGATCGGGAAGATTTCAGGAAAAATACAGCGGAAAGTATTATAAGTAGGGAGAAAAACAGTTATGGAGAACAGTTACACAAGTATCGGAAAAGTAACGTTGAACAGAAAGCTTGGCAAGCTTCTGGATGAACTGAAGGCGGATATGGCGAAAAAGCCGTCCATTGCCGGCGCAATCCAGGATATCATAAGCGGGCTGGAACGGATGAAGAGCGGCAAGGAAGAGCCGAAGATCAAGCCTTTGGCACTCTATCTGGATATGCTGGAGATCCTTCGGGAGGAAACCATGTTTTCCAATACTTTTCCCAGCCTGGTGTATAACGCCGAAGTGATCTACAACCATCTGTTCTTCTTTGGCGAGCATACACCGGACTTTGATAACCGGGCAGAGATCTTTAAACATCTGGCGGGACGCAGCGGACTGGTGGTGAAAGGTTTCTTTGATCCGTATCTGTTTGCTTCCTTTGCCGATAAGATGCAGTATCTGACCCTGGTGAAGGTGATCGCGGAGCAGAACTATGCGCTGAGTGTGTTCTCGGCGATCCGGACCCATGCGCTGGATGTACGGCAGTTTTTGGTGGATGATGAGGCATATCTGGCATATCTGTTACGGACGGCGCGTATGCTGGCGGAAACGGCGCCGGACAGCTATGAGGCGGTTCTGAAGGAAGAACTGTGGAAGATGCAGCGCTGTAACGGGCTGTATGATATCGATCCCGTCCGTCTGGCACAGGTGGAATCCAATGTGCAGAGAGCGGCCCTTGCGGTAGAGGGCGGAAAGAATGTGCTGGATGCCCTGGAGCGGAAGAACCACGATATGGAAAAGATCGCGCAGGAAGTAGAGGCGCGTGCCAATGAAACCGTGCGCAATACCGATGCCCTGCTGAACACCAAGATCAAAGAGGCCGGGGCAAAATTGGATGATGTACTGGAGGAGTATGCGGAATCCCAGAAAAAGGCCATTTATCTGGAACGTGAGATCTTCCTGAAGGAGATGTTTTCGGAAGCGGAAACGGAAATGGCCAAATATAAGGCAATGGCACAGGCCCTGACGGCTACGACGGCAGCAGAGGTGGCATCTCTCGGGAAAGATGCGGATATCGTGATCGACCGCCTGAAAAATGCGGCCAATACCAACGGAAAACTGATGGAAGCGACCAAGAGAGTGCAGCAGGATCAGGATCTGCTGGACAAGCTGGATAAACTGTCGCTGATCAACGATGTGATGATCCAGAAGATGGGTGTGGAAGTGGAGAAAGCAGCGGCTCCGGCACAGAGTGTAGCAGAAAAGGAAGCTTCACCTGACGGTGAAGCCTTGAAGTCCCTCAAAGCCGGGACGGGCTCCCCCAGGCAAAGCCTGGGGGCAGAGGCATCCGTAGCGGCACCTGCAGAGGCTGTACCGTTTTACAGTGCGAGAAAACGCAGGGAAGAGCGGCCGATCCCGGGCGTGAATCCCCTGCTGGACCGGAACGTACCGTTTAAGAAGCGTTTTGAGATCGCAATGAAGGAAAAGCAGCGCCGTATGCAGCAGGGCGAGCAGTTCCATGAGATGTTCGACGATGTGCTCACGGCAGTCATGGAAGAGGTCAATCCTTATCTGATCGGACCTTCCGGCTGCGGCAAGACCTATATGATCAAGCAGATCGGTGAGATCCTGAATGTGGAGCTTTTCGATATCGGCTACATTAATGAAGAATACGATATCCTGGGCTATGTTACGGCTATGGGCGAGTACAGCGAATCCAATTTCTACCGTCTGTATAAATACGGCGGCATCGCCTTCTGCGACGAGCTGGACAACGGTAACAGCAAGGCAACGGTCAAGCTGAATTCCTTCCTGTCCAACCGGCAGAAAGCAGGCTACTGCTTCCCGGGCGGCGAGTACGTGGAAAAGCATCCGAATTTCCGTGTGATCGCAGCGGGTAATACGGACGGAAGCGGTGCGGATATGAACTACAGCACCAGAGAAAAGATCGAGGAATCCGTGCAGCAGCGTATGATACCGATCTACGTGGGCTATGACAACCGCGTGGAACGGGAGATCTTAAGGGATTATCCGGACTGGTTTGAGTTTGCCTGTGCATTCCGTGCCGGTACGGACCAATGGGAAGCGGTCTGCGGCATTCCGGCATCCGGGATCTTTACGACCCGTGATGCATATCGTGTAAAGATGTATCTGGACAACGGCAGTTTCACGCCGGAGAAGATCATGAGCTATGAGTTTGTACAGACGAAAGAGCCGGAATATCTGGGCTTTTTGAAGGATGATATCGGTAAACGGCTGAAGAAAAATTCCGGAGCCTATGGGATCTATCAGTTGTTTGTAGCCGTGGCGGATGCCGCCAGAAAGAAAAGAAAAGGCGTATGAAGATAAAGCCGTCCAAGTTGACGCTGGATAACAAGAGCTATATCATCTACCGGATGGATTTTCATTCACTGACGGAACTGGAGATGTATCTGGACGGAGGACCCAAGGTCAACCGTGACATCTTTCCGGTGCAGAAGAGCGTGGAGATGCCGGAGAGCTTTGCCGGGGAATCGCTGGCAAAGGCGATCCAATATTGCCATGGCGGGTATGAGAACGGGTTTGAACTGTTCCTGCAGATGAAGAAGGAGCTGGAGCATGCAAATGTGAAGTACGAGTATTTCCGGCGCAGTGTGCCGGCGGTTGTGGGTTCGCGGCCGCATGTGCCCAACTTCGTGGCAGGAACACCCAAGACCATGTACCGATTGGACCGTGTGAAGGAAAAGAAATTCGTAAATATCTATATCAACCTGGTGTACAGCGGCGTGACCACACAGGAGCAGATCGTGAACCGCGGGATCCTGACACTGAACCTGATCAGCCTGTTTGAGCAGCACAGCATCGGCGTGAATCTTTATGCCTTTGAAGCAAGTTATATGGCAAACGAGATCTTCATCGCGGATATCAAGCTCAAGAAACCGGGACAGTCGCTGAACGTCGGCAAATGCTATTACCCGCTGTGCGGCAGGGAGTTTATCCGAAGGCTTCTGGTGCGCGTAAAGGAATCCCAGCCGTTTCAGCAGAACTGGGGGCGCGGGTATGGAAGCGTTCTGCCGGAAGCGCTGTTAAAGAAGTGTATGAACATCGGGGATGATACGATACTGATCCGTTCCCCCATCGAGATGGGGCTTAAGGGCAAGAATATCTACGAGGATGCCGACATCTTTTTTGAACAGCTGCATCTGTCAAAAGAGATACAGGTGCCGAAGTATTCGGAATATATGAACCGGCTGGCGGAGGCCGGAAATTAAGAAACATAGGAGTTACGGGGTAATATGAAGGAAGACCGTTTTGCGGATATGACGAGTATCCTGGGCTTTGGACTGGGGACACAGAACCGGCTGGCAGATCTGAATAAGCTGCTCACGGCCCGGATCAAAGAGGCGGATTATGGCAGGATCCATCAGATGTTTGAGGAACTGCTGGCGATCGCGCAGGAGACGGATATCAAAAAGATGGCGCAGAAAGAGGAACGTCTGGATGGCCTGAACAGTGATCTGGCGGGAGCGCGGATCGAGCTGCTCAAGGAGCATGAGTTGCTGTGGGCGATGCGTAATACCAACGATGCGTATGTCTGGCAGCTGGGGCAGGAGATCGAAGAGGCGGAAAGCTATCTGGCGCAGCCGGCACAGGAGGGGATTGCGGATGTGATCACACGCCGGGAAACGCTGAAAAAACGGGTACAGGAGCTGGCTACGACCAAAAGCGTAGGCTTCAGTTTTTCCGAGCAGATCAAGCTGGCGGAAAACAATCTGACCTCCTTATCTGACCGGATCTGGAACGTGATGATGAACCTGATCCCGCTGCTGCGCGGGCGCCTGTCCGTGGAACACAGCCGGATCATGGTGGAGGAGATCAAAAAAGCGACGGGTATGGAATCTGAAGTTGAGGGGTAGATTATCCGTAATTATGTGTTATAATATATAATCGATAAATTTTTTGATATTTTCAGGAGGCTTTTTTGGAATGAAGATTGATGAGATGGCATCTGAGCAGATTGCCACCACATTGGCGAAGCACTATGACAGTCTGTTTTACATAGAGATCGAAACCGGCCATTATGTGGAATTTGTTACGACGCAGATGTTGGAGGAACTGAAGATCCCGGAGGAAGGGGATGATTTTTTTGCGTTGGCGTCAAAAAATGCGGATAAGTATGTATATCCGAAAGATCTGGAACGCGTCATGCGTATTCATGATAAGGCCCAGGTGTTGGAGCATCTGGGGAAAAACGGCTCCTATTCCGTCAGCTGCCGGCTGGTAATGGATGGAAAGATCGTGCACATCCGGCATATGTGCATGATGTGCGAAGACAAGAAGCACATGATCTTCTGCATGGAGAATATCGATGATGAAGTGCGGGAACACGAAGAGCAGAAGAAGGCACTGCAGTCGGTGGAACGCATGGTGCGTCTGGATGAACTGACCGGCATCAAGAATAAGCATGCATTTGCCGAATGCGCGCAGGAGATCGATAAGAGGATCCAGGCAGCAGACAGCGAACTGAGTTTTGGCGTGGTCATGTGTGACATCAATGATCTGAAGTATCTGAACGATACCAGAGGACACAATTTCGGTGACGAGATGGTGCGCAGGGCATGCCGCATGATCTGCGAGATCTTCCAGAAGAGCCGGGTATATCGTATCGGCGGAGACGAGTTTGTCGTGATCCTGACCGGGGAAGAGTACATCATCCGGGAAGAGCTTCTG
>JAFWRC010000262.1 GCA_017508825.1 Lachnospiraceae bacterium | reverse complement strand
TTTTGCCATGGGTATATTATATGTGACTTTCGTAATAATTGCAATCAGATCGATTTAATGATATACTATAGAGCAAATTCGGGTTTGTCGAGTCGGCGAGCCACGGGGACGGTTCTTGTGGCTAAAGATCTTCGATCTTGTTGCCACAAGAACCGTCCCCATGGCTCACCGACCGCTACATTTCGACAAACCGTAATTTGCAGAGGAGAGGAAAAACAATGGAAATCTTGTATCATAGTACACGTAACAATGAGAAAAAACTGACGGCTTCCCAGGCTGTACTGCAGGGACTGGCAGAAGACGGCGGCCTGTTCGTGCCGGATGAACTGCCGAAGCTGGATGTGGAACTGAATAAGCTGAAAGATATGGATTACCGCGGTGTGGCGTATGAAGTGATGAAGCTGTTTTTGACGGACTATACCGAGGAAGAACTGAAATACTGTATTGACCATGCATATGACAGCAAATTTGATACCGAAGAGATCGCACCGCTGACTTATGCGGACGGTGCTTATTATCTGGAACTGTTCCATGGCGCGACCATCGCGTTTAAGGATATGGCGCTTTCCATCCTGCCGTACCTGATGACGACCGCTGCGAAGAAGAACGGCTGCAAGGAAGAGATCGTGATCCTGACCGCAACTTCCGGGGATACCGGTAAGGCGGCTCTGGCCGGTTTTGCGGATGTGCCGGGCACACGCATCATGGTATTTTATCCGAAACACGGGGTATCTCCGGTTCAGGAAAAACAGATGGTGACACAGCGCGGGGCAAATGTACGGGTGGTCGGCATCACCGGCAACTTTGACGATGCGCAGACCGGTGTTAAGCAGATGTTTAACGATGCGGCACTCAAAGCAGAACTGAAAGAGAAAGGTTTTGTTTTCTCTTCCGCAAACTCGATCAATATCGGACGTCTGGTACCGCAGGTGGTTTACTATGTATATTCTTATCTGAACCTGTTAAAGAACGGCAAGATCGCAGAAGGCGAGCAGATCAACGTATGTGTGCCGACCGGTAACTTCGGTAACATCCTGGCAGCTTATTTTGCAAAACAGCTGGGCATTCCTATTGATAAGCTGATCTGCGCTTCCAACACCAACAAGGTACTGTTCGACTTCTTTACGACAGGTACGTATGACAAACTGCACAGCATGGACGATCAGAGTCATGAATTCTCCGGAGACCGGAAGTTTATGCTGACCGGATCGCCGTCGATGGACATCCTGATCTCCAGCAACTTAGAGCGCCTGATCTACCTGATCGCCGGCGGGGATGACGCAAAGGATAAGGCACTGATGGCGGATCTGTCCGAAAAAGGAGCGTATACCATTACCGATGAGATGAAGGCGAAGCTGACGGACTTTGTCGGAGGATATGCGGATGAAGCGCGCTGTGCTGAGTTTATCAAGGGACTGTATGATGAGACCGGTTATATCATCGATCCGCACACGGCAGTTGCAGGTGCGGTATATGAAAACTATTGTAAGGATACCAATGATACAAAGGCTTGTGTGGTCGCATCCACGGCCAGCCCGTATAAGTTTGCGAGAACGGTTATGACCGCGATCGATGAGGCAAATGCATCTAAAGATGATTTTGCGCTGATCGATATCCTGTGCGAAAAATCCGGTGTGGCGATCCCGCAGGCGATCGAGGATATCCGCAGCGCAGCGGTACTTCACGATATCGTATGCGAGACGGAAGAGATGCCGGCACAGGTAAAGAAATTTTTGGGACTTTGATCCGGAATGTATTTCTTGTGGGGAATTTGGGGGAGCGTAGCCGATGAAACATATTCTGATGGTAGATGATGTGACTACAAATCTGAAAAGCGCTGCAGAGGTCCTGCAGCCTTTTTACCATCTGTCCATGGCAAAATCCGGCAAACAGGCTCTGAACTTTCTGAAGAAAAACCGGCCGGATCTGATCCTTCTGGATATCATGATGCCGGAAATGGACGGTTACGAGACCATGGAGCAGATCAAACTCAATCCCCATACGGCAAATATTCCTATCATTTTTTTGACGGCAGATACGGAACATGAAAGTGAAATGCGCGGGCTCAAGATGGGAGCTCTCGACTTTATCACCAAGCCCTTTGAGGCGGAGGTGATGCTGGGGCGGATCGAAAAAGTGCTTCAAATGGAGGATATGCGCAAGAACCTGCTGGCGACCGGCCGCAGGGATCTGCTGACGGATCTGCTGAAAGATGAGTATATGGCGGCCGAAGTGAACGGGCGGCTGCGTTTTATGCACAGCGGCGCGGAACTGGTCATGGTGGATATCGACGGTTTTGACGAATTTCTGCAGGAGCAGGGAAACAGCAATGCCGACGGCGTGATCATCCGCTTTACCGAAGCCCTCAAAGATATCGCGCTCAATGACAGCCTGATCGGACGTATGGGACGGGATGAGTTTGTGATCTTTATCCCGATGGCACTCAGCGAAGCGGAACTGATGAGCTTCTGTGAAGAGATCTGTGGCAGCGTAATGGCGCAGGCCAATGCGGCCAGAGGCGGAGGGCAGGAACTGACCGCATCGGTGACGGCAGTATTCTCGCCGATACATGGAAAAGATTTTGAAACGCTGTACCACAAGCTGGAAATGGCGATGTATTACGTGAAACAGTCCGGGAAGAACCGGGTGCACTTTTACAGAGGGCGCTGAAAGGAGAAAGCAAAATGACAATTCAGGAAATGATCAGCCACGTCGATCATACATTACTAAAACCTTTTGCCACCTGGGAAGAGATACAGGTGATCTGCGATGAAGCAATCGAACTGCATACGGCAAGTGTCTGTATCCCGCCGTGTTATGTGGCACCGGTAAAGGAAAAGTACGGGGATACATTAAAGATCTGTACCGTCATCGGTTTCCCGCTGGGATACAACACTACGGTGACCAAAATTTTTGAGACGGAGAATGCGATCTTAAACGGCGCGGATGAGATCGATATGGTGATCAATGTCGGTTTTATGAAAGCCGGCAATTACGATGCGGTCCTGGAGGAGATCAGAGCGCTGCGGAAAAGCTGCCATGGCAAGGTGCTCAAGGTGATCATCGAGACCTGCTACCTGAACGAAGAGGAGATCAAAAAGGCATCTGAACTGGTAACCATAGCGGGAGCGGATTATATCAAGACATCGACCGGATTCGGTACGGCGGGGGCTACCATAGAAAACGTGAAGCTGATGAAGGAAAACATCGGGCCTGACGTAAAGATCAAAGCAGCCGGCGGCATCCGTACGAAAGAAGCTTTGCAGGAGTTCATTGAACTGGGGTGTGACCGTGTGGGCGCATCGGCAACAAAACAGTTTCTGGAATAACTTATGATCTTACATAGATTTTGGGGCAAGTTTACACACAGGAGGGCAAAAGAGATGAGCGGTGCTGAGGTGATCCGAAAGCGTCTGGAAGATCTGCGCATTGTGATGGCGGTTCACGGCGCTCAGTGGTATCTGATGGTGACAACGGATCCGCATGCTTCGGAGTATATCAATGACTGTTACAAGGAAAGAGAGTTCTTTTCCGGATTTACCGGATCGAACGGAACGCTTTTGGTAGGAAAGCATGAAGCCTGCCTATGGACGGACGGGCGTTATTTTGTACAGGCGGAAAAGGAATTGGAAGGTACCGGTATCACGCTGATGCGTATGGGAGATGCCGGAGTGCCCAAGCTTGTGGAATATTTAAAGGATCAGGTGGCCAGCGGGGATAAGCTCTTTGCGGACGGCAAGCTGCTCAGCGCGCGGCTGGGACGGGAGATCTATGAAGCGCTGCAGTCGATCGGCGCAACGCTCAAGGTCGGAAAAAACCTGACCAGAGAGATCTGGAAACAGCGCCCTGCGGACAGCGGTGAAACGATCAAAGTGCTTCCGGAGGAACTTTCCGGTAAAGATTATCATAATAAGATGGTGGAGCTGCGTGAGGAGATGGAACGGCAGGGCGCTGTGGCGCATGTGCTTTCCAAACTGGATGATCAGATGTGGCTCTTTAATATCCGTGGCGGAGATATTGCCTACAATCCGGTGGCATATGCTTATACGATCGTCACGAAATACGGTGTGACGCTGTATCTGAAAGAGGAAGCCATCTCCGAAGAAGTATGGCATTTTGCGGAAGATTTTGACATTATGCTCAAGCGCTACGAGGATTTCTACGAGGATCTCTCCAAACTGCATTTTTACGGGCCGGTAATGATCGATCTGGAGAATACCAATTATCTGACCTGTCGTCTGCTGGAACGCAGCGGAAACGAACTGCTGGATCTGCGCAATCCGACGGAAGAGATGAAAGCGATCAAGAATGCGGTTGAGATCGAAAATCTCCGGAAGGTCTATCTGGAAGACAGTGCGGTGCTTACCAGATTTTTGTGTTATATGAAAACGCATGCCGGAAAAGAGACTATGACGGAGGTGGATGCGCAGAAAAAACTGGATGCGATGCGTCTGGAACTGCCGGATTGCCATGATCTTTCCTTTACAACGATCAGTGCCTTCGGCGAGAATGCGGCGATGATGCATTATGAAGCGACAGAAGAGAATTGTGCACAGATCGGCAGGGATAACTTTTATCTGGTGGACAGCGGCGGGCAGTACGACGGCGGTACTACGGATGTGACCAGAACGATCGCTGTCGGTAACGTACCGGTGGAATTGAAAAAACATTTCACAAGAGTACTGGCTGGTATGCTCCGTTTGCAGAACGGTGTATTTCTGCAGGGCTGCACCGGCAGAAATGTGGATATCCTGGCAAGAGGTCCGGTATGGGATCTGGAAATGGATTATAAATGCGGTACGGGACATGGCGTCGGATATATGCTGAATGTGCATGAAGGACCGCAGAATGTGCGCTGGAGATATCCGGAAAAAGGCAGTGAAGCAGAACTGCGGCCCGGCATGCTGATCTCGGATGAACCGGGAGTGTATGTGGCAGGCAGCCATGGTATCCGGTTGGAAAATATCCTGTTGGTCGGACACCGTGCGGTAAACGGAGACGGAGAATTCCTTGGTTTTGAACCGCTTACCTGGGTGCCGGTGGATTTGGATGCGATCGATCCGGCGTACCTGGATTCCAGGGAAAAGGGCTGGCTGAATATGTACCATGAACAGGTGCGGGAAAAACTGTTGCCGTTTATGGAAACGATCGAAGAAGAGGAGTGGCTGAAGAAGGCAACGGAAGCGATTTAAATATACATCCCTTCATACGCAACTAAAAGGTGCGAAAGTGCAAAATCGTGTTGGTGGCGATCCGGTACGGGAAATCCTATACTAAACTCATCAACAGGGGAAAACGGACATGGGAAAAGTCCTACAGGAGCACGTATGCATATGGAGGGAGAAGAGAATGAAGAAGCGATGTAGCAACAAGGGTTTCTCGCTGGTTGAACTGATCATCGTGATCGCCATTATGGCCATCCTGATCGGAGTGATGGCACCACAGCTCATCAAGTACATTGAAAAAGCAAAAGTAGCAAATGATACACAGATTGCGGATACCTTACACAACGCGATCACCTATGCGCTGATGGATCCGGAGGTACAGACCGCAAATGACGGAAGCGAATTGTGGATCGAATACTTTACCAAACCCAATCAGTTGATCCATCCGTATCATGGTGCAATCTGGATTGACGGTGCGGCAATATCCATTCCGGGTAACTGCAAGTTTACGGAAGCAGTCACTGAAGTGATGGGATTTAATCCTTTTACAACAAGTACAAGTCAGTGGGGATTTAAATCCACATCAACGTATCCGGGAGGACGTATCTGGCCGAAAGTAATCGTGAATGATTCCGGCAACTCGTTTGCGGTATATCTGCAGTTCACAGACAGAACCGGAAACAGGAACGGTGAGGGTGGTCTGTACGCATATGACGATCTGGAAAATCACAATTGCATCTTTGTAAAGTAAGTAACAATCTGAGGGAGAGATATCATATACCGGCAGGCGATCACGTCTGCCGGTATTGATAAATAAAAAGTAACCATAAATCACACTACAAATGAGGAGGTAGTAATTATGAGTGAAGAATTGATCATGGTGATCATAGTAGTAGCAGTTATCTTATTTCTGCTGATCATCATCGGAATGGGGTATGTGAAGGCACCCACCGACCAGGCAGTGATTATCTCGGGTATGAAAAAGGAACCCAAGTACATCATCGGACGAAGCTCCGTGAGGATCCCGTTCCTGCAGAGACTGGACCGCTTGTCTCTTAAGATGCTGTCCATCGACGTAAGAACTTCCAAGACGATCCCGACTTTGGACTACATTAACATTATGGTTGACTCCGTAGCCATCGTAAAGATCGGTACCAATGAAAAGCTGATCAAGGCAGCTGCTGAGAACTTCCTGAACAAGGATTCCCAGTACATCAACCAGATGGTTGTGAACGTGCTGGAAGGTAACCTTCGTGAGATTATCGGCGCAATGAAGCTGGTGGATATCATGAACGACCGTAAAACGTTTGCGGCAATGGTACAGGATAACGCAGCTCTGGATATGGCTAAGATGGGTCTTGAGATCGTATCCTTCAATATCCAGAACATCGACGATGCAGGGCTGGGCGTGATCGAAAACCTCGGTATCGCAAATACCGTAGCCATCCGTCAGAATGCTGAAATCTCCCGCGCAAATGCAGAAAAGGAGATCGCAGTAGCACAGGCAAGCGCACGTAAGGATGCAAACGATGCACACATCGCAGCAGAAACGCAGATCGCGCAGAAGAACAATGAACTGGATATCCGCAAGTCCGAACTGAAGGTACAGGCTGATATCAAACGTGCAGAAGCAGATGCGGCTTATGAGATCCAGAAACAGGAACAGGCTCGTACCATCGAGACCGCAACTGTAGATGTACAGATCGCAAAGGCAGAGCGCGAAGCAGAATTGAAGCAGAAAGAAGTGCTTGTTCGTCAGCAGGAACTGGCAGCTCAGGTAGAACGTCAGGCAGATGCTGAGAAGTACAAGGCTGAGAAAGATGCAGAAGCAAAGCTGATCCAGCGTCAGCGTCAGGCAGAGGCTGAGAAGTACGAGCAGGAGCAGGTAGCGGAAGCACAGAAGGCAAAGGCAGACGCAGCAAGATACCTGGCAGAGCAGGAAGCAGCCGGTATTACCGCAAAGGGCCGTGCAGAAGCAGAAGCGATCCGTGCAAAAGGTCTTGCAGAGGCAGAAGCAATGGAGAAGAAAGCAGAAGCTTACAAGAAGTACAATGGTGCTGCAGTCGTAGAAATGATGGTAAACATTCTGCCGCAGATGGCAGCAGAGGTTGCAAAACCGTTGTCGGCGATCGAAAAGGTCAATATCTATGGTGGCGGCGATAACAACGGCGTATCCCAGATTTCCGGAAATATGCCGGTCGTTATGAAGCAGGTATTTGATACTATGACCGAAGCAACCGGTGTAGACTTTACCGAGATCATGAAGGCCAGCACCTATGACGCAAAGGTAACTAAGAACATTAATGTAAACGGTCTGGATGGATCTGATGCCCAGGACGCTGCAAAGGTAGCCGTACAGGCAGCCGTAGCACAGGCAGTGACCGAAGAGTAAAGATTGAAAGGTCTGCGGGAGTGCAAGCTCCCGCAGATTTTTGTGTAAACACAGCTGAAAAATGTTATTTACAATCCGTCAGCGCTATGTTATAATCATTTTCGTTGCTGTGGGTTGTCTGCAGCAGGTACACACCTGGTCCAGGGGATCGGCTCCTCGGTCATTCACTTAGATCAGGCAAACAATCATTATAATAGGAGGAAAACAAAATGATTTCAGCAGAAAAGAAGCAGTCCATCATGAAAGAGTTCGCTCGTACCGAAGGCGATACAGGTTCACCGGAGGTTCAGGTAGCAGTTCTTTCCGCAAGAATCGAGGAACTGACCGCACACTTGAAGGAGCATCCGCAGGATCATCATTCCCGTCGTGGTATGTACAAGATGATCGGTAAGAGACGTGGTCTGTTGAATTACCTGATGAAGATCGATATTGAGAGATATCGTGCACTGATCGAGAAGCTTGGTCTGAGAAAGTAAGAAGTAGAGATGGGTGCAGGAAGTCCTAGGGCTTTCTGTATCCATTTTTATTTATAAGTAACTTTTTATTTTCAGAAGGGCAATGCCGGCGAGACCACTGAAGAGTGGCGGAAACATATAAAACCGATGTTCTTCAGTGTTTTCGGAGGCGGCCTTTCTGAACAGAATTCAAAATTTTATCAGAAAAGGAGAGGCAAAATGGCAAAAGAATTTAAGACTTACAGTATTGAGATCGGCGGCCGTACCCTGTCTGTGGATATCAATAGAGTATCCGCACAGGCAAACGGTGCTGCTTTTATGCACTATGGTGACACCACCGTGCTGGCAACGGCTACCGCATCCGAGAAACCGCGTGACGGTATCGATTTCTTCCCGCTGTCTGTAGAGTACGAAGAAAAGATGTATGCAGTAGGAAAGATCCCGGGAGGTTTCAACAAGCGTGAGGGTAAGGCAAGCGAGAACGCTGTACTTACCAGCCGCGTGATCGACCGTCCGATGAGACCGCTGTTCCCGAAGGATTACAGAAATGATGTAACTCTGGACAACCTGGTAATGAGCGTTGATCCGGCATGTCGTCCGGAGCTGGTTGCTATGCTCGGTTCTGCGATTGCAACCTGTATTTCCGATATCCCGTTTGACGGTCCGTGTGCTATGACCCAGATGGGTATGATCGATGGTGAGCTGATCGTAAACCCGTCCCAGGAGCAGTGGGCAAGCGGCGACCTGAAGCTGACCGTAGCGTCCACCGCACAGAAGGTGATCATGATCGAAGCCGGTGCAAATGAGATTCCGGAATCGAAGATGCTGGAAGCAATCTATACTGCACACGATATCAACCAGAAGATCATCGCATGGATCAATAGTATCGTTGCAGAGGTGGGTAAGCCGAAGCACGAATATGTAAGCTGCGCAATTCCTGAGGAACTGTTCGCAAAGATGAAAGAGATCGTTCCTCCCGAGGAGATGGAAGTAGCAGTATTTACCGATGAAAAGCAGAAGAGAGAAGCAAATATCTCCGAGATCCAGAAGAAACTGGAAGAGGCTTTTGCTGATAACGAAGAGTGGCTGGGACTGATCGGTGAGGCGCTGTATCAGTACGAGAAAAAGACCGTACGTAAGATGATCCTGAAGGATCACAAACGTCCGGACGGTCGTGAGATCACCCAGATCCGTAAGCTGGCTGCAGAAGTAGATATCATCCCGCGTGTACATGGTTCCGCGATGTTTACCCGTGGACAGACACAGATCTGCAACGTTACCACGCTGGCTCCGCTTTCCGAAGCGCAGAAGGTAGACGGACTGGATGAAAACGTACGTATCAAGAGATACATCCATCACTATAATTTCCCGTCCTACTCTGTAGGTGAGACCAAGGTAAGCCGCGGACCGGGACGTCGTGAGATCGGTCATGGTGCTCTGGCAGAGCGTGCGCTGCTTCCGGTACTGCCGAGCGAGGAAGAGTTCCCGTATGCGACCCGTACCGTATCCGAGACCTTTGAGTCCAACGGTTCCACTTCAATGGCGTCCACATGTGCATCCTGTATGTCCCTGATGGCAGCCGGCGTACCCATCAAGAAAATGGTTGCAGGTATTTCCTGCGGTCTGGTAACCGGTGAGACGGATGACGATTTCGTACTGCTGACGGATATTCAGGGTCTGGAAGACTTCTTCGGCGATATGGACTTTAAGGTAACCGGTACCAAGGACGGTATCACTGCAATCCAGATGGATATCAAGATCCATGGTCTGACCAGACCGATCGTAGAAGGCGCTATCGCACGCTGCCGCGACGCAAGACTCTTCATCATGGAGAACTGCATGAAGCCGGCGATTGCTGAGCCGCGCGCAACCGTAAATGCGTATGCTCCGAAGATCGTTCAGATCCAGATCGATCCGGACAAGATCGGTGATGTGATCGGACAGCGTGGTAAGACCATCAACGAGATCATTGAGCGCACCGGTGTGAAGATGGATATCACCGAGGATGGTGCAGTAAGCGTATGCGGTACCGATAAGGCTGCTATGGATGCTGCTATCAAGATGGTAGAGACCATTGTAACGGATTACGAAGAAGGCCAGATCTTTGAAGGTAAGGTTGTGAGCATCAAAGACTTCGGCGCATTCGTAGAGTTTGCACCGGGCAAGGAAGGTATGGTACATATCTCCCGTATCGCAAATCATCGCATCGATAAGGTAGAAGATGTATTGAGCATCGGCCAGGATGTGAAGGTGGTATGCCTTGGCAAAGACCCGAAGAACCCAGGCAGATATACCTTCTCCATGAAGGATGTCGCTCAGGACTGATCCTGAAATAAGTAAGTGGTTATCGAGCCCCGACAGTAAATGCTGTTGGGGTTTTTATTTTTGGCAGACTGGTTATACAAATTCCGGTTTATCGAGTCGGCGAGCCACGGGGACCTTTATTGTGGCTAAAGATCTTAGATCTTGTTGCCACAAGAACCGTCCCCAAGGCTCACCGACCGCGACAATTCGATAAAACGGTATTTGCACAAAAATAA
>JAFWRC010000261.1 GCA_017508825.1 Lachnospiraceae bacterium | reverse complement strand
GGCGCCATCGGCGAGAAGCAGGTTCTCTCGTACCAAGGTGGAGGACGGCGTCGCTCGGATATTGTCATGCAGCTTTCCCATCGCTTCGTAGAGAAGTTCTATGCCGGCTACACTGCATTGGATCGCGTGCGGCTTTTCGGACAGGTGCGGACGCTCTTCACTGACTGGATCGACAAGGGTTACCTGAAATGCATCGACGTGCCGGAGGATGTGGTGGTGGAGTCTCCGAACCTCAAGGACGAGGCCTGCAACCGGATCAACGACGCCATTGTGCGAAAGGCGGTCGAGAACGAAAAGGCTTCCGTGTCAGTCCTGCTGGACGACTTCCTGCCGACGGGATCTACGTCGTCGGTAAACTTCCGCATCTCCAGCAAGAAGAAGATCGCCTACGAAACTGGTCCCGCGAAGTCTCACGTCAACTACGCCATCTGCGATTCCGGATGGGAAGATATCCTTTGCAAGGTCTTGGCAGCCCGGCTTGCGCACTGCATGTTAAACGGGTGATCGAACGCTACCGGCCGGACTGCATCCTGATCGAAGGACCGCAGAATGCCGATGAGCTGATCGCGGATATGGTGGATCCGGGGACGGAGGCGCCTTTTTGCATCTATTATTCCTACCGGGATTCCAAAGGGCTGGTGGATGAAAAAAAGGGGGATCATCGCTGCTATTATCCGTTTCTGGATTACTCTCCGGAACTGGCAGCCATGCGGGAAGGGAATAAGGCCGGCGCGGCGCTGTTCTTTATGGATCTTCCCTATGAAGAGATGCTGATCGCGGAGAAAGAAGGCGAAGGCCTGCGGCGGCCGGATGAGAAAAATACCTATAACGATGACCGGTATCTGTCGGAAAATGAATTCATCCGTGGCGTGGTGGAGAAAAGCGGGCTGCGCAGCTTTGAAGAATTCTGGGAGCGGCATTTTGAGATGGAAGGAATGCGGCAGAACACCGCTGACTTCCTGCGTAATGTGTTGTTCTATTGTGTACTATCACGGGCGAATACAAGTGTGGAGCGGCTGCAGGCAGATGCATGTCTGGCAAGAGAAGTCTACATGCGCGGACAGATCGCGAAAGCAAAACAAAAGTATCAGAAGATCCTGGTGGTTACCGGCGGTTTTCATGTGGCCGGACTGGTGGGCGCAGAAGTGTATCTTCTGAAAAACGGCGCGCCGATCGGCGGGGATCTGTTTGGGACAGACCTGCCGGAAGGGCTGACTGCAAGAGCGGAAGATAAGAAACTGCACAGCATTGACAGTAAGGACAAGGGTGTATATCTGATGTCCTATTCCATGGAGGCGGCAGATGCGCTCAACGGATACTGCAGCGGCATGCCGCATCCTATGTATCACCAGAGGATGTGGGAGTATATCCAAACACTTTCGGAAGGCGAAGGACCGGAGCAAACGGAAGCACAGCAGGTCTGCAGCAATCCGGTCATTTTGCAGTTCCTGGTAGAGACAGGAAGAAAGGTACGGAAAAAAGAGGCGTATCCGTCAGCTTATGACGAGATCTGTGCGCTGACGATGTGTGAGAATCTGGCAAGACTGCGCGGAAAGCCGTATCCCGGCGTTTATGAACTCCGGGACAGTGTGCTGTCCAACTATGTGAAGGGGGAATACCAGATCGCGACCGACCGCCCCATGCGGGTGCTCCGTGAGGCACTGACGGGAAAGAAGATCGGTAAACTCGTCGATACGGTAAAGCTTCCGCCGCTTTGCAAAGACTTTGAAATGAAGTGCCACGCTTTTCGGCTGGATATCCATGGGAGCAGTAAAAAAGAGATCACCTTATCCGTTTTTGCAAAGAAAAAGCATCGGGAAGAAAGCGCGTTTTTCCATCAATGCGATTACCTGGAAACAGGTTTTGCAATACGGAAAAAAGGACCGAATCTGCGTCTCAGGAAAGACCGCAACCTGATCCGTGAAATCTGGGAATACCGTTTTGGTCCCGGAGTGATGTCTTCGCTGATCGAAAACTCCGTATACGGCGGGACGATTGAAGAAGCCTGCAGATCTCTGGCGGAACGTCAGTTTGCGGAGGAGACGGATACAGCGACGGCTTCGGAACTCCTGATCCGGATGTTTGAGATGGGACTGGCGGTTGACCGCATCAGGATCGCGCAACGGCTGCGAGAGGTGATCCTGGCTTCGGAAGATTTCTTCGCTTTGACCAAAACATTGTCGAACCTGGTCATGCTCACCGATATGCAGGAACTCTATGGTTACGGATCGGATCCGGAACCGCTGCGGGATCTGACGGCTCAGAAACTGTTATCCCTGCTGGAGCATATGACAGGCGTGAAGGACGATGATGCGGGTAAGATCCTGGATGCGCTGAAGGAACTGTACCGGATCTTTATGGGAGCGAAGCTGGCAGAGGAACGAAAGAGTTTTATCAAAATCCTGCACAAGATGTCGGCAGCTTCGGACAGCAATCCTTCTGTGGCAGGCTGTGTCTGGGGGCTTTTGTATGCTTTTGGTGAGAAGACGTCCGAAGAAGTGGCTGTCTGTATGCAGGGGTATCTCTTAGCATCCGGGGAGAAAGCCGGGAAAGCCGCTGATTACGTAAGAGGTCTGTTCTTTGTTGCAGGAGATATTCTTTTCACGAACGAAGAGATGCTTAAGATGCTGGACCGTTTCCTGGAGCGGATCTCCTATGATGAATTCATAAAAACGCTGCCGAGCCTGCGTCTTGCATTCAGTTATTTTACACCGGTAGAGATGGACCGGCTGGCCGGAAAAGTGGCCGGTATGTACGGAATGAAGAAACAGGAGTTTCAGGAACTCCGTGAGGTGAGCGCTGAGGAACTGGAATACGGCAGAGTGCTGGAGAAACGGATCATGGAACGTATCGGGGTTTAGAGAACAGAGAAGTAAAAGAAAACGATAAAGAATAAAAGATAAAGAATAAAAGATAAAGAATAAAAGATAAAGAATTAAAGATATGTCCGGGATGCAAAATACGGAACAATTGAATAAGTGGCGTCTGATGCTGGGAAGGTATGCAGATGATCAGCTGCCGTTTGGAGACGGCAGCGCAGGGATGCGGCGGATCGATCATGTCCTGGATTTTTTGTATTCCCGGGAATACGGCGAGGATGAAGGCGTCCGCAGTCCGGAGCGGATGGGCGGCAGCGAAGACAGTCATCTGACGGTCTCAAAGTGGATCAATGAAGTAAACAGCCTGTTTCCAAAAGAGACTATCGAGGTGCTGGAAAAGCAGGCTCTGGACCGCTACGGGATGACAGAGATCCTGACCGATGCTTCGGTGCTGGAAAAACTGGAGCCGAACCAGGAACTTTTAAAACTGATCCTGCAGATCAAAGGGATGATGACGCCGAAAGTGCTGGCGGCTGCCAGAGAGATCATCCGCAGAGTCGTGGAGGAGCTGAAGCGTAAGATGGAGCAGACGATCCGGCAGAATCTGACCGGACGCATTGATAAGAATAACGAGAGCGCCATCGCCAGCGCCCGAAATCTGGATATGAAAAAGACCATCCTGCAGAACTTAAAACACTATGACCGGGAAAAGCAGAGACTGGTACTGGAAAAGGTCTATTTCTTTGCGCGCGTGAAGCAGCAACTGACATGGCGTGTGGTGATCGCCGTGGATGAGAGCGGTTCTATGCTGGATTCCGTGATCCACAGCGCCGTGATGGCCGGGATCTTTGCTTCCCTTCCCATGCTGGAAACAAAGCTGGTGATCTTTGATACCAATGTGGTGGATCTGTCCGACCACGTGGAGGATGCAGTGGAAACGCTGATGAGTGTGCAGCTGGGCGGCGGAACGAGTATCGGTAAAGCGATGCAGTACTGCGAGGGACTTATTACGATCCCGGAAAGGACCATCTTTGTGCTGGTGACGGATCTGTACGAAGGCGGCAGTCCCAGGGATATGTACGCTGTTGCTAAGAATATGGTGGAAGCCGGCGTGAAGGTGATGATCCTGACGGCGTTGGATAAGGACGCCAATCCCAATTATGACCGGAGCGCGGCGGCCAGGATGGCGGCATTGGGAGCGCATGTCGGAGCTATGACGCCGGGCGAACTGGCCGGCTGGGTAGGAGGTATCATCAATGAGTGAGCTTCTTACTTTTTTACAGAGCATCGATGATGACTATCTGGTGGGCCTTTCCAACAAGGGCATCGTGAAGCGATCCTACAAAGATCTGGAAAATGAAAGTGTTGCGCTTACGGAAGACGGAGAAAGTATAAACGGTACGATCGGCGAGATCGAAACAAAGATCGTTCTGCCGCTGACCGGCAGTACCTGCAGCTGTCCTGCAGGATCGGTCTGCAAGCATATCGTGATGACGATCCTGGCAGCAAAAAAGAAGGCTTCGGAAGCAGTGACGTCAACGGAACCCGGGATGCCGGCGCAAGCAGCAGAAGCGGTTGCGGATACGATGGCTGCAGACGATAACATAGATGCAGCAACGAATGTGATGGCTGAAAAAGCTAACACGGATCTGGCAGCGGATGCAATCGCTGCAACGCCCGGTATAGAAGCTGCAGATACAGGTACAGAAACCGCAGCAAAACCGGAGCAGGCGGCCGGTGAAAAGACAGCGCAGGAGCCCGGCAAAGCTAATCTTATGACGGAAAAACTGCTGGGGGTATCCGTTGATGAGATCAAAAAGGCAGCGCTGACGAAAGAATGGAAAGCCGCGGTGCGGCTTCTGCAGGATGAAAAACCGGTGGCGATCAACGAGGGAAGCCTGATCACGGTGACCGGTGAGGACTGTGCAGTCAAACTTGCGTATCCGTTGTCGTTATCCACCTGCAGTCTCTGTCACGATGAGAGATTCTGCAGGCACAAGACCTGGGCACTGCTGTCGCTGCAGCTGGAGCGGGGGAAGCTTACCGAAGAGGAGCTGGCAGACGGACAGGAAGAAAATGACGATGATTGGGATGTGGAACTGATCCGCGATGTGCTTCCGGATCTGCAGGCTTTTCTGCGGGAGATCCTGCTGGTGGGCTGTGCCAGACTTTCCCCGGAAACGCCTTACAGTCTCGAACGTTTTGCCATACGTGCCCAGAACGCCGGGCTGGCGAGCCTGGTGGGAAAACTGCGGGCTTTGGCGGAACAGGTGAGGGGCTATCAGGAGCGTAAGGTCAAGGTGACGGTGGCAGGATTGCTCCGCCGGCTGTGTGAATGCTGCCGGATCGTGGAACAGACAGAAAAGGCGCTGGAGAACGGACAGGATCTGACAAAGATCGCAGGCGCCTTTCGTTCCGCTTATGAAGATGTGCCGGATCTGCATCTTTGCGGTGTCGGCATGCGGGAGTTTGAGAGCGATGCCGGATTTGCAGGCAAGATCCTTTATTTTCTGGAAGAGGAAACCGGCGATTTCCATACCTACACGATCGCAAGACCGACGATCTATGATAAGAAGACCAGAGCTTATAACCGGCCGGACCAGTCACCATGGGATCTGCCATGCACGTTAAGCCAGCTGTCACACAGCCGTATATTGCTGCGGCAGGGAAAGGCCAATGAAGAACGGCGGCTTTCGGCGACCAGCCGGGCCAAGGCGGATCTGCTGGGAATGGCGCTGCATCCGACGGAGGAAAACAGCGCATATGTGTATACCGATTTTGAACGCTTATGGTCGGCATATCTTAAGCGCGTCGAAGAATGGCGCGGACAGCAGGCGGTTCATCGTCCGGGGGCGGAACCGCCGGAGACCGACCGGCTGTTTCTGATCCGCCCACAGAAGATCCCGGATATGGAATATGTGGAAACGGAGCAGAAACTGGTGTTTACCCTTGAGGATACGATCGGGCGTCTTCTGCGGGCGCAGCTTACTTACTCCAAACAGGAAAAACTGGCAATTCAGGGGATGGAGCGGCTGATGGAACGGATCCGAAATGCCGGGGAGACGGTTCCGGTATTTCTCGGAAGCCTGTATCTGGAAGACGGCGAATGTGTGCTTTATCCGATCGAGACACTATAAGGGGCAGGCGGAAAATGAAGGAACGAACGATACGGGAAGAATTGAAAGAATGCAGGGAGCTCTTGGCAGATCTTTTCCAGGGCGGGCTGGCGCTTGCGCCGCAGAGTATGCCGGAGAGGATCAACAAAAAAGCAGGCACGTTCCGGCAATACGGAATGGACAGGCTGGCACAGATGCTTACGGAACTGGCCGGGATGCTTACGATGCGGCGGCATGAGATCGAGAGCAAGGAGGAAGAAGCACTATGTGATCTCTTCTGCCGGATCGAGTGTTATCTGGAAGAAGGGATCGACCTGGCGAGCCTGGATGAGGCCGGCCGGGCGATCCGGGATATATAGTTTAAACGTGCCTTCTTCGGGAGGCGTGAAGTGACAAATGAGGGGGATAAAGAAAAATGAGAAATCCTGTGGATGACAGAAAAGATGCATTGGTGGACAGCCTTCGTATGTGCGGGCTGTATAACGACCAGCTGGAGAAGGCGCAGAAGTATGTGAACGGCGAGATCGCAGAGTGTGATCTTGGCATCGCTCAGAAACAGGCGTATTTCGGCGTGGGCACGGATGAGCGTAATGCTGCGATACGGAAATGCTTTGAGCGGCTGAGCCGGCATGGCGAGAAGGATCTGATCAACCGGTATTTTGAACTGCTGTTTCAGATCTTCGGGCTGGACATCAGCGAACTGTATATGCGGGATTTTGGTCTGCAGCAGAACGTGGAGAAAGATAAGCGGGTCGTGCTGAGCACCAAGGGAATCCTGGAAGCCCAATGGAGACGCTCGGGGATCCGGGAAAACATACTGGCGATCACCGAAGACCGCAACGTTATGAAGAAAGCGCTGACATATACAAAACGGCAGTATCCGGAAGTGGATTTCTGTATCTTATCCACCATGTTTTACGGCGGTAAAAGTGATCTCTTATGGGACGGCCTGCCGGTTTATGAAGGCGCGGAGGAGAAGAAGGGATTATTTCAAAAGCTGACCAACGGATTGTTCGGCGGGAAAAACGTCGAAAATCACTTTGAGACGAATGAGTATGTGAAGAGATATCCGGAAGAATTCCAATATTATCAGTCGCTGGCGCCGGAAATGGTCGACCGTGTATTCGGCACGCAGTTTGGTAAAATGCCGGAACCCCATGCAAGCGCGATTCGTTCCTATGTGACGGAAGGAAATCTGTCGGCATCGGTACCGGAAGGGCTGCGCAATTTCCTGTCAAAAGAACTGCTGCAGGACCGGGCAGAAACCATACTGGAGTGTGCGGTTCTGTGTTACCGTCTGTCTCCCGTATTATACCGTTTTATGAATCTGTGTATGAGCACGACGCATCAGCCGAAGATCATGGAAATGATCTTTGGTTCCCAGAAAAAGGATATGAAGAAGGAGATGCTCCGCTGGAGAGCGGATTTCCGGCTGCAGGATACTATGCTGATCGACTGGCTGGCAGAACACTGTCAGAACAGACAATATGCTTATAGCAATAGCGCGAAACGAACCGACATCGTAAATCTGCTCAGTGAGATGACAAAAACCGCTCCGGATGCTTATATGGATGTCCTGCGGTCAGCGGATAACAGTAAGTCAGAGATCATGATCGAGGCGGCAAAGAAGTATCCGCTTTCGGATCTTTACCGGAAACACATTGCCGGAGAAATGGCAGGCAAAAAATCGCAGTATCAGGAAAACGTGATCAAACAGCTGACAGAGAGCGCCGATCCGACGGCACGAAGCCAGGCAGAAAGCTACTTAAGAGGCGCGTGTGAGATCATGGATCTGTATCCGCATGAAGGGGCATTGAAACCAAAGGACAGCTTTCATAACGTAGGTCGTCCGCTGCTGTCCTATATCAAAGTGTACGGACAGGACGGTTTTTACGAAAGGTGCGTTACCTATGTCGGACTGATCGGGTCGAACTACAGCCTGGATACCCTGTGCAGGGTGCAGGGAAGTGGCAGTCATTTTGATAAGGACTGTGCGAAGGCGCTCTTTGCGATCTTTAAAAAGAACGGCCTGGATATTGCACACCGGATGACGGACACGGGGATCATCTGCGATTCGTTTTCGTATGCCGCAAAGGATAAGAAACCGGTCTTTTTGAAGATCTGGGAAGAGGAAATGGCCGAGAACCGGCAGGAAGTACTGGATGCGTTTCCGGCAGGATCGGTGTTTGTAAGAAGTATGGGACTGGAACTCCTTGCGAAGGACGCCGAGACAAACAAAGCGGAGATCTTAAAATACCTGGGAGACAGTTCCAAGCAGATCAAAGAAGAACTGGTGGATCTGCTTTCCGGAAAGAAAACATGGATCCCGGATCTGCTGGATGTGCTGCGCTCGTCCAAAAAGTCCGGTGAGCGTGAAGTGGCGGCGATGGCGCTTGCAAAGATCCCGCATATCGAAACCTATAAGGAGCAGCTGACGGAGATCGCAGAAAAAGAAAAGAGCCGGAAGGTTGTTGATCTGATCCGGACGATGCTCGGTGAAGGAAAGCAAAGCACCGAAGGAACAAAGGCGGACGGTACGGCGGCCGCGGGACCGATGACGGCGGAGACCTATGTAAAGGAATGCCATAAGGGCGGCAGGAAGCGCGGCCTTGCGTGGATCTATGAGAATCCGATGCCGGAAGTGCACTTTGCGGAGAAACCGGAAGAGGCTGCAAGCGAGGAATATATGCAGGCCGTACTGATCTCGTATGCCGCTATGCCGGTGCCGGGCGTAAATGCAGAGGTCAAGATCCTGACGGACGGGCTGGAGCAGAACGAATTGCATGCATTTATGATGGAGCTCTATATGCGCTTTATGAATGCCGGCGCGGAAGCAAAGAAGAAATGGGTGCTGTATGCTGCATCGATCCACGGCGGCAGCGGTATCGTGCCGGAGCTGAAGCATCAGATCGATGAATGGGCAGCCAATGCCAGAGGAGCGATCGCAGCGGAAGCCGTAAAGGCGCTGTCTGTCAATGACAGCCCGACGGCGCTTCTGATCGTTGACGGTATGGCAAGAAAATACAAGTTTAAGCAGGTGCGTAAAGCGGCGCAGGATGCTATGGCATTTGCGGCAGCGCAGCTGGGACTGACTGTGGAAGAACTGGCAGACCGTATCGTGCCGGATCTTGGCTTTGATGATAAGATGGAACGCCACTTTGACTACGGTACCCGCAGCTTTACTGTAAAGATCTCTCCGGATCTGGAAATCGAAGTAAAAGACAATACCGGAAAGAAGATCAAGACGCTGCCGGCAGTGGGTAAGAATGACGATGAGGCAAAGGCAACAGCGGCGCTCAATGAGTTCAAAGAACTCAAAAAGCAGATGAAGACGGTGGTGAAGAACCAGGCACAGCGTCTGGACCTGGCGATGTCTTTAAACCGCCGATGGACGGTGGAAAACTGGAAGAAGCTGTTTGTGAAAAATCCCGTGATGCATCAGTTTGCCATCAGTCTGATCTGGGGGCATTATATCGATGAGAAGCCGGCAGGGATCTTCCGCTATATGGAAGACGGTACGTTCAATACCGTAGACGAAGAAGAATATGAACTGTCGGAAGAAGGCATGATCGGCCTGATCCATCCGCTGGAACTGGATGCAGAAAGCATCGCGGCCTGGAAGGAGCAGCTTTCCGATTATGAGATCAAACAGTCCATAGAGCAGCTGGACCGTCCGGTCTTTACAATGACGGAAGAAGAAAAGAATAAGAAACGTCTGGAACGCTTTGGCGGTAAGATGTTGAACGGTCTGTCTCTGGCGGGAAAACTGACCGGTATGGGCTGGAGCAAAGGAACACCGGAAGACGGCGGCGTATACAGCGAGTTTTACCGGAGAGATATCGATGCCGGCTTTGTAGTGGAACTGCTCTTTTCCGGAAGCTATATCGGTGATGAGAACGATGAAGTAACGGTTTTTGATGCGGGATTCTATACGATCGCGGACTATGACAGCAGAAGTTATCTTTACAGGAGTAAAAGAGAAGAGAAGGAAACAACTCTTGCAAAGGTTCCGGGCCGGTATTTCAGCGAGGTCGTATACCAGCTGAGCAAAGCTACGGCATCCAGCGAAGAGACCAATGAGAACTGGCGCAAGGAAAGGTAGGGAAGTATCTACGGGAAGGAAGGTAATCTTCAAAAATCTGTTGACAGGTTTTTGGTTTCTCTATAGCATGGATGTAAGAGCTTACAATCATGGAGGGATTTCCTATGGAGCATCGATTTATAACGATCCGCGGGGATGCAAACATCACGGATGACGCGGAAAGCATACGGAACCTGATGAACATGAATTACGATATCAAAAGATAACAAGTCAAGCAATGTATCGGAATGTATAGAAGACAGGAGGTACCGCAATGTTTGGAAAGAAAGTTGATCTGGCAGGTGAAGATCTGAAAAAGCTTTTGGAGCATATGAAAAAAGCTGCGGACGGAGACATGAGTGCCGTGGAAGCATCCGAGTTTCACGATCCGGAGATCGCGCAGTGTTATAATGAGCTGATGAAGAGCGTGTTTCGGGCCAATAATATCTTTGTTATGCGCATGAACGAAGCGATGATCAAGATCGGGGATTCTTCGGTGGTTAAGAACATGATCGAAAAGGTCAATGAGCAGGCGAAGATCGTTGCAACCATTCCGACCTCCGGTCAGGAACTGGAGCACTCCATCACCCGGGTACAGGGTGCGGTTTCGAATATACAGTCCAGTTCCCATGATGTGATAGAAACTACCAGAAACTGTTCCGAAGAGATCACGCAGAGTATCGCGGTTATCGATTCCACGGCAGGTGAAGTGGATCAGATCAACGGGCAGATCGCTGCCTTTAAGGAAAATACGGAAAAGATCACAAAGATCATCGATCAGATCAAGGATCTGGCAGACAATTCCTCACTGCTTGCCCTGAACGCCAGTATAGAGGCAGCCCGGGCCGGAGAGTCCGGACGTGGATTTGCGGTAGTTGCCCAGCAGATGGGCGTACAGGCAGGTGATACGGCATCCTGTGCGGATTCGGTGGTCTCCTATGTGGAAGAGCTGCTGGAAAACATTGATGCGATCGCGGCATCGGTTGCGGCTACTTCGGATCATCTCAAAGAGGGAACGGAGCGCGCAAACAGTTCCGTACGCAGTCTGGAAAACATGGTGGATGAAGTCACCGGTATCAATGAAGATATTGATTCCATATTTGAAGAAGTAAATACACAGTCAGCACTTACGGAAGAGTTTATCGCATTGGGGAATACCGTCGCGGGCGGCTTTGACAAGCTGGATGAGGAATGCTTTACTACAGGAGAACATCTGTACAGGATCTCCCGCAGCGTGGATATGGTACGTTCCGATATGGCAAGAGGACGTGCCGAGCTGACCATGCTTGACTGGATCACGGTATTTAAGGTGGATCATCTGATATTCACCTGGAGACAGTACAACAATCTTGTGGGCTTTGAGCATCTGAAGCCGGAGCAGGTAAACAATCCCAGAGGATGCAAGCTGGGCAAATGGTTTGCTTCGGTCGAAGATGAGCGGATCAGGAAACTCCCGGCGTACAGGACGGCCTATGATCTTCATGATGAATTGCACAGCTATGCGGTCAAGTGTTTTAATGCGGCAGCAGAAGGCCAGAGAGAACAGGCACTGATCCATTTTGAGCAGGCATACGATACCTATGGAAAACTCGATCATGCACTTGATGAACTTGCCAGGGGTGTAAAGAGTCTGGGGTATACGGATTTTACGGATACCACCAGGAAATAAATTCCATTTAAGGAGCGCTTACCAAATGTCTTATGATGAGTTCAGTCTGCTGGATACGGAGCCGAAAATGTCAGACTCCGGACAGTTCCGTACCTTTTACCGGGATCTGAATCTGGACCGGGTGATCGATAGACTGCTTGGAGACTGGGGAAAAGGGATCAAAAAATATTACGGATATCTGCCGCGGACACAAAAAGAGGTATCTTACCGGCAGGCAGTATACACCGATGTAAAAAAGCAGGCAGTCCATGATGCACTGATGAAATACGTGGAAGATATGACCGATGTGGACCGGATGCGCGAGGAAAAGAGCAAAGTCTACGAAGACGCGCAGAAGGCAGTCTGGCATCTTCGGGAGATCATTTCCTATTGTCTTGCTTATGAGAGACTCTTTGAAGCGCTTACGGAAGGCAGTCCGTCTTCGGATGGAATGCGGGAGTTTCTGAAGATCCTGGGAGGCATCCTGGAGGAGGAAGGGTACCGCAGTCTCCGGGAAAAGGCGCAGCAGCTCCTGCAAAGACTTAAGGAGTTGCGTTTCATCATCACTTATGAAAAAGACCGGATCTCCGTTGCCTGCGGGGAGCTGCCGGGAGATGGCGCATACGCCGAGATGTTACGGAAAAAAACGGGAGGCGAACTGCATCGCCCGGTCAATCCGTTCCGCTCTGATGCAGCGGTCTGCGAATTGGAGAAAGCCTGTATTGAGATCCTGGAAAAGAAACGGCCGGAGATCTTTCAGGAGATGAAGAGCATGGCGTATCAGTGGTGGGAGTACGAAGTGCCGGTACTCAGACGCTTTGATGAGGAGATACGTTTTTATCTGTCCTATTGTGCGCTGCAGCAGGAAATGCTTGAAAAGGGATTTTCTTTTGCAACGCCGGTATTCTCAGAAGATAAGACCATGGAGGCACACGATCTCTACGACATGGCGCTTGCCCTGGCGTCGCTCTACAGCGACCGCGAGATCGTATGCAACGATTTTGCATATCAGACAGGAGAACAGTTCTTTGTTCTTACGGGCCCCAATCAGGGCGGCAAAACCACATTTGCCAGATCACTCGGACAGCTCGTCTATTTTACACGTCTGGGTCTGGATGTACCGGCAGCCTCTGCACGGCTTCCGTTTTTTCCGGATATCCAGACGCATTTTTCCGTGGAGGAAAGCGTGGAGACCGGAAAAGGAAAACTGAAGGAAGAACTGACCAGACTGGCGCCGATGATGGAGACCCATCAGGAAGGGACATTTATCATCATCAATGAGCTCTTCACTACAGCAGCAAGTTATGATGCAAAGATCATGGGAAAGCGCGTGCTGAAGCACTTTATCGATCTGGGATGTATGGGGATCTACGTGACGCATATCGCGGAACTGGCGACAGAACAGGATGGTGTGGTGAGCCTGCGGGCGATGCTCAATGATCAAAAGATCCAGACCTATAAGATCCGCCGCGGGGAACCGGATGATACGGCATGCGCCGAAAACCTGGTGAGCAAATACGGGCTGACCTACGAGCAGTTAAAGGAGCGTTTATGAAAGTATGCCTCTTGTACAAAGACCGGGAAAAGGCGGAGGGAGAGACTTATTATGATACTGCGAGTATCGTAAAGGATCTCGGGCTGAAAACGATCTTTTTGAATGCTGCCAAAAGACTGGTTTACGAAGGAAAGAAAATAAAGAATCT
>JAFWRC010000031.1 GCA_017508825.1 Lachnospiraceae bacterium | reverse complement strand
CAACCATAAACCTGTTTTTATTCGTTTTTACTACAAATTCCGGTTTGTCGAGTCGGCGAGCCACGGGGACGGTTCTTGTGGCTAAAGATCTTCGATCTTGTTGCCACAAGAACCGTCCCCATGGCTCACCGACCGCTACATTTCGACAAACCCGAATTTATGTAAATAAAAACTGCCCGAAACCCCGCCGTTAAATTGTACGACATTTCAGCAAATTGTGCTTTACACTTGCAATTTGACTATGATATAATAATTATGTATCTATAGGCGCTACATTGAAAAATCAGAAAGGAATGGTGCATATGAGCGTAAACGGACTTACGGGAAGTGTAGCAACCAGTGCGGCCAGTGCGTATAACTATACCACTTCAAAGCCGACAGGTACGGTGAACCAAAAGACCACCGAAGAAGTATCTGCGAAAAGCAGTGCGGCCAGCGAAGGCGTAAAGTATGAAAAGAGCGCCGATGTGGCTGCGGAAAAATCTGCCGCGGAAGGCAAGAAAACGTACAAGCAGGATCCGAAGATCATCGCGCAGTTAAAGGCAGATGCCGAAGCGCGGACCCAGCAGTTGCAAAACATCGTGAACCAGTTGTTCACCAAACAGGGGATGACCTTCGACATTGCAAACGGCTCGAATCTGAAGCAGATGTTTGAGGGCATCGAAGTGGATGCCGCTACGAAAGCGCAGGCCCAGGCAGACATCGCAGAAGACGGATACTGGGGCGTAAAACAGACCTCCGAGCGCATCTTTGATTTTGCAAAGGCGCTGACCGGCGGTGATCCTGACAAGATGGAAGATATGCGCAAGGCTTTCGAAAAAGGCTTTAAACAGGCCACCGGTGCCTGGGGCGATGAACTTCCGGAGATCAGCCAGCAGACTTACGGCGCGGTACAGAGCCTGTTCGATGACTACGCTAATCAGTTTAAGACCGAGGCCACGACGACATAAGATGATCCGTTGTTACACAAAACCATACCCCCTTGGGAATCTCCCTAAGGGGGTATTTTTATGGCTGGTTCATCGATGTCTGTTCCGGTACTTGCTGTGCTTCCGGCTGGGGTAATGCCTGCGGGAGTTCCGGCTGTTCCCCGGCCTGCGGCAGTTCCCCCGGCTGCAGCGGCTGTTCCATCAGCGGCTCTGTTCCCGGCTGTCCTTCTTCCGGAACTGTCAGCTCCAGCTGCTGTATCGCCGGCTGCTGTATCGCCGTATCCTCCAATGCCTTTCTGCAGTATTCATAGATCTGACGGCTGGTCTCATCCCGGTAGTGCACTCCGTCAGGAGAATGTATTCCGCTCTCCATCAGCGGCGTGTAGGTATCGATCCAGTATACCCTGGGATCCAGCGTCTCCTGCATCTTAGCGTTAAATTTTTCGATCATCTCATTCGTCGCATAGGACTTACCGTCGATCACGGGATTGACCGACATATAATAGATGATCAATCCGGCTGCCGTCCAGCGATCCATGTTCTCATTGATCAGTTCTGCATACCGCCCGGCATTTTCCAGATCGTTGACACCCATGTTGATCACGACTTTTGCCCCCGGTGCCGCAGCACGGTCGAGCTCTGCGATCGCCGTATCGCGAAACCAGTCAAAACCGATCGCTACCTGCGCGATATACAGATCATCAAAGCGAACTGCCGTTGACATTCCCACAAAGCGGGAGTCCCCGACAAAGATCACATCGCCCGGAATTGCCTGCCGCCCCGGCATTACCAGATCCTCCGCATTCAGTTTCTCCTCTTCCGGTTCTTCGATCTCATCTTCCGATACACTTGCCACGACCTCTTCCACCGGTTCCTCGGGAAGTTCAAATGTCGCATCGGAAGTGATCGTCCAGAGATCCTGTCCACTCTCCGCCTGTTCGCCTTCCGGGATCAGACTTTCTTCCTGGCCGACACTCTCCTTTGCGCTCCGGCCGCCGCGGCTCTGCACCACCGCCCAGATACCGCCGCCAACCGCCAGCAGCATAAGAAGAGCGATCACCGTACCGAGCATGATCTGCTTTCGATCACTCTTTTTCTTTGCCGGCGGAGTATCCGTGAAGACATTCGGTTCCTTTGCCGCTTTTTTCAGCTTCGGAACAGGGATCCGGTCCGCCACAAACAATACCGACAGAAAAAAGGCTGCCGCAAGAAGAAGCAGCAGAACCTTCTGATACTGCTGCGAGATCTTTTCCTTCAGCGGGGAAGCAGACGGTCTCACCGTCGTTTTCCGCAAAAAGGGATTCGGCATACCTTTCGGATACATCATTGCTATTAATCTTTTACGAACAATATCGATCATAATACCTTCGATAAGAATTCCTTAAGACGCGGATTCTGCGGGTTTCCGAAGAACGTTTCCGGATCACCGCTTTCCAGGATCTTGCCTCCGTCAATAAAAAGCACACGGTTGGCAACTTCTCTTGCAAAGCCCATCTCGTGCGTTACGATGACCATGGTCATTCCGCCGTGCGCCACGTCACGCATCAGATCCAGTACTTCGCCGACCATTTCGGGGTCCAGCGCACTGGTGGGTTCGTCAAAAAGGATCACATCCGGTTTCATCGCCAGCGAGCGCACGATCGCTACACGCTGTTTCTGTCCGCCGGAGAGCGTGGACGGATACACATCCGCCTTATCCTCCAGGCCGATGCGCTTGAGCAGCGACATCGCCTCTTCCCTTGCCTGCTCTTTGATCTGGGCCACGGACGTATAGCCGGATGCTGCCTTCTCTTTCTTAAACGCTTTGGTACGGGTATGCACCGGTGCCAGCATAATATTCTGGATCACGGTTTTGTTATTGAACAGATTGAAATGCTGGAACACCATTCCCATCTTCTGGCGGTGGATGTTGATGTCCACGCTCATATCTGCCAGATCCACACCGTCAAAAATGATCTGGCCTCCGGTAGGGTCTTCCATACAGTTTAAGCAGCGCAGGAATGTACTCTTACCGGAACCGGACGGTCCGATCACGCACACGATATCGCCTTTATAGATCTGCACATCAATACCGTTTAAGACGACTTTATCCGCAAAACTTTTTTTCAGATCTTTAACGTCCAGGATCAATTGTTTGTTATCTTTATTTGATTCTGCCATATTATATACCCCTCATCCGGCGCTTTGCGCCACCTTCCCCCAAGGGGAAGGCAAGAAAAACTACTTCGTGCACTTTCCCGGGGGAAGGCTAGCGGAAACTCTATTTTCTGCGGTCACTCTTACCCAGCTGTCGTTCCATCAGTTTGATAAACAGCGTGATGATCACTACCAGGAAGATATAGATCAGTGCCATCACCAGGTACGGCACCATAAATTCATAACTGT
>JAFWRC010000260.1 GCA_017508825.1 Lachnospiraceae bacterium | reverse complement strand
GCTATATCAGTGACCGTTTCCTGCCGGATAAGGCGATCGACCTGGTGGATGAGGCCTGTGCGCTGATCAAGACCGAGTTGGATACGATGCCGACGGAACTGGATGAAGCGCAGCGGCGCATCATGCAGATGGAGATCGAGGTGGCCGCACTTAAGAAGGAAGATGATAACTTAAGCCGTGACCGGCTGGAGGATCTGTCAAAGGAACTGGCGGAAGAGAAGGAAAAATTCGAATCGGCCAAGGCACAGTGGGAGAATGAGAAATCGGCGGTCGATAAGGTATCCAAGATCCGTGAGGAGATCGAGGCGGTCAATAACGAGATCCAGATCGCACAGCGGGAGGGCAATTATGAAAGAGCCGGAGAGCTGTCCTACGGCAGACTGCCGGAGCTGAAGAAACAGCTGGAGATCGAGGAAGAGACGGCCGGAAAGAAGGAGAACCGTCTGGTACATGAGAATGTATCGGAGGAGGAGATCGCGCGCATCATTTCCCGATGGACGGGCATTCCGGTGAGCAAGCTGAATGAGAGCGAACGTAACAAGACGCTGCATCTGGATGAAGAACTGCACAAGCGTGTGATCGGTCAGGACGAGGCGGTAACGAAAGTGAGTGAAGCTATCATCCGTTCCAAGGCAGGCATAAAAGATCCGGGCAAGCCCATCGGTTCGTTCCTGTTCCTGGGGCCTACCGGTGTAGGTAAGACGGAGCTTGCCAAATCGCTGGCGGATACGCTCTTTGATGATGAGAGCAATATGGTGCGTATCGATATGAGCGAGTACATGGAGAAGCATTCCGTATCGCGTCTGATCGGAGCGCCTCCGGGATATGTAGGTTATGACGAGGGCGGCCAGCTGACCGAGGCAGTACGGCGCAAACCGTATTCGGTAGTACTTTTTGATGAAGTGGAAAAAGCGCATCCGGATGTGTTCAATATCCTGTTGCAGGTGCTGGATGACGGGCGGATCACGGATTCGCAGGGGCGTACCGTGGACTTTAAGAATACGATCCTGATCATGACTTCCAACATTGGTGCGCAGACGCTGTTAGACGGCATTGATGCCGACGGCAATATCACACCGGAGGCTGAAGAGGATGCGATGGATCAGCTGCGGGATCATTTCCGGCCGGAGTTTTTGAACCGTCTGGACGAGATCATTCTCTTTAAGCCGCTGACCAAAGCAAATATCGGCGGTATCGTGAGCCTGATCATGAAGTCGCTCAATGCGCGGCTGGAGGATAAGGAAGTGTCTGTGGAACTGACACCGGAAGCGGAAGCTTTCGTGGTAGAGAACGGATATGATCCGATCTATGGTGCACGACCGTTAAAGAGATATATCCAAAAAACCGTGGAGACGCTTTCGGCGAAGCTGATCCTGTCCGGACAGATCTCGCAGGGAGATACGATACGGATCGAGCGGCAGGGAGATACGCTGGCTGCGGTGAAGAAGTAAAGAGTTGGAAGGCAGCCCGCTGGAAAAGCGGGCTGCTTTTTCTGTGCGTGGAATACGGCTGCTGCGGGGGACACCTCATCCGTCACCTACGGTGACACCTTCCCCTCAAGGGGAAGGCAAGGAGAGAGCGCACACTGTACCATCAAGGGGAAGGCAAGAGATTGCTTGCGGCGGTAAGGGTTTCATGATAAAGTAGGGAGTGGTGGGGAAAAGTAGCACGCCGTAACCGGAAGAACCGACAGGTTCGGAACGGTTATACGCTTTTTGCAAGGGGGGTATATGGCAGATCAGATCATCGTAGTGGATGACGATACCACGAATCTGCGTGTCGCAGAGCATATTCTCAGAAAAAATGATTTTGAAGTGACGGCACTACGGTCCGGCGCGGAACTGCTGCAGAAGATCGAGGAAGGCAGCCGGCCGGAGCTGGTGCTTTTGGATATCAAGATGCCGGAGATGGACGGGTTTGAGACGCTGCGGCGTTTCCGGCTGGCGGAGCAGGCCCGGGAGATGGAAGAGACACCGGTGATCTTTCTGACGGCGGATGAGGATACGGATACCGAGAAGCAGGGCTTTGAAGCCGGCGTTTCCGATTATATCAAAAAGCCGTTTATCCCGGATGTCTTTCTGCGCCGCATCGGCAATATCATCTCCAAGCAGCAGAGGCTGTTAAATCTCAAGAACGAAGCGACCATCGATAAGCTGACGGGCTTTTTGAACAAGGCGGCCACGGCGGAAGAGCTGGGGCGGATGTGTGAGGAAAAGACCGGCTGTCTGATGATGATCGATCTGGATTCCTTTAAACTGGTCAATGATATCTACAGCCACGAGATGGGCGATCATGTACTGAAGGGATTTGCAAAGATCCTGAGCAGCTGTGTTCCGCAGGGGAGCAAATGCGGACGCATCGGCGGCGATGAGTTTGTGGCGTTTGCGGACGGCTATACGGATGCGCAGGAAGTGGCAGATCTGGCAGAGAAGCTGAACGAAGAGATCACGGCCATGGCAAAGTCCCTGATGGGAGAGGATATGGACATTCCTCTCGGAGCATCTGTGGGCGGGATCCTGCTTCCCAGGGCGGAGAAAGACTATGATAAGCTGCTCAAGCTGGCAGATAAGGCATTGTATTCCGTTAAGAAAAACGGAAAGCATGGCGGCGCGGTCTACAGTGAGGCGGCGTTTACGGAAGAAGTATCGGATAACAATACCCTGAATATGGATAAAATCACGGAGATCCTCAGCGAGCGGTCGATCAGTAATGATGCGCTGCAGCTGGACAAGGACTCCTTTTCTTTTGTGTACCGGTATGTGATCCGCTACATTATGCGTAATAAAAAATATGCCGGAAAGGTCCTCTTTACGCTGGGACCAGGCGAGGGCATGAGCGATGCGGCGTATCAGGAAGCCTGCGACAGCTTCGGCGAGCACTTAAGTGAATTCTTCCGAAAGACCGATGTGTTTATGCGCTGCCGTCCCAACCAATACTTCCTGTTCCTGACGGATATCCGGGAGAATGCGGTTTCCACGGTGGTGGACCATCTGATCCGGAGATGGGATGAACAGAACGGTGGCGGATTAAGGATCGAATTTGAAACGGCGCTGGAAGGCGGCACCGATACGGCCAGACAGGAACAGCACATTGTGGTGGTGGATGACGAAGTGGCCAATCTGCAGCTGGCCGGAAATGCGCTCAGTAAGGCAGGTTTTCATGTATCGGCGATGCGTTCGGCAGCAGCGCTCTTTAAGTTCCTGGAGCAGAGGGTACCGGATATGATCCTGATGGATGTGCTGATGCCGGAGATGGACGGCTTTGAAGCGGTGCGGCAGCTGAAAAGCATGGACAAACGCTTTGCAAATATCCCGATCGTCTTTCTGACAGCGGATATCAGCATCGAAGCGGAACAACGGGGACTGGAACTGGGGGCGTGGGATTTTCTGCCCAAGCCGTTTCATCCGGATCTGCTGAGCCTACGGGTGCAGCATCTGATGGAACTGATCATCCGTCGGAGGAACCAGAACTGATATGAGACAGGGAATCGTTAAAAATGAGCTGTTTCAGGCATCACAGCTGACCATACTGCTCAGCCACACGATCTTTGCAGGGATCCTGGCAGTGGAGACGTTTGTGATGGGATGGGAAAAATGGCCGCTGCTCCCGATCCTGATCGGAGTGCTCATTTCCTGGAGCCTGCATGTGGAGCAGAAATTTACGGATCAGCAGCGGATCTGGATCTATACCGTGATGATCATGTTCAGCTTCTTCTTTTACGGCAGTCATACCACCAGCGTCTACGATACGGTGGCTGTGATGTCGCTCTCGATGCTTCTGTATACCATGACCGGTATGAAAGCCCTGATCACATTTTTACAGATCTTATACTATCTTACGTTTGCCTATGGGATCGGGCTGATGTGGATGGAAGGCGTTACGTTTGACGCGCTGATCATTTCACGTTCGATCCTGCACGTGGTGGTGGTCACGGTGGTTGCCTGGGTAGCGCGTATGATCATTACCAAGTGGATCCAGGTGCTGGGCGCATCCTCCAGGGAGATCGATATGCTGACGGATGCGACGGACCGCTTAAACGACTTTCTGGCAAACGTGTCCCACGAGATCCGCACACCGGTCAATGCGATCATCGGCCTCTCCGGGATCGGGATCGAAGAAGAGACGGATCCGGAAAAGAAAGCCAATCTGATCTCGGTACGAAATGCAGGACTGCGGGTAGCGGAGCAGATCGGAGATATCCTGGATTATTCCGAGATCGACCGGAAACGTCTGGTGGCAAATTTTGAAGATTATATGCTGGCGTCGCTCTTTAACGATCTGGTGAATGAGCTGCGGCCCTATAAGCGGGACGAGATCGAGCTGGTGATCGACGTGGATCCATCCATTCCGTCGGTACTGCATACGGATGTGAGCAAGCTGCGCAAGATCCTGCGGCATCTGATCATGAATGGTCTGAAGTATACGAAGGAAGGCGGCGTATATGTCAGGATCTGTGCGGAGAAGCAGGATTACGGCATCAATCTGTTCATCGAGGTGACGGATACCGGCATCGGTATGACGGAGGAAGAATGCGAACGCATCTCGGAGCGTTTTTATCAGGCAGATTCCGGACGCAGCCGGAAGAGCGGCGGTCTGGGACTGGGCATGGCGGTCGTTTCCGGTTTTGTTGCATCCCTCGGCGGTTTTATGACGCTGAAGAGCAAGGTCGGAGAAGGCACTACCGTGCGGGTCAGCATCCCGCAGAAAGTGGTGGATCCCGCCGGCTGTATGTCGGTGGCAGACGGTGATAAACTGGTACTTGGGGCATATCTGAATTTCGAAAAATTCCCGCATCCGATCGTTCGTGAATATTACAATACCATGGTACGCAATATCGTGGCAGGTCTTGGAGTAAAGATGCACCGGGTGGATAACGTATCCAATCTGGTCAAGCTGATGCGTTCCGTGCAGCTGACACACCTGTTTGTCGGTGAGGAAGAATATCTTGCAGCACGAGAGCACCTGGAGAAACTGACGTCGCAGATCATGGTCGTGGTCGTTGCGGATCACGGTTTTCAGCTGCCGGCGGGCTCGAAGGCAAGGATCATGGAAAAGCCATTCTATTGTTTCCCGGTGGCGGCAATCTTAAATATGATGCCGGGAACGGAGACGGATATCGGAAATATGTATTGCCATGGCGTGCGTGCGCTGGTGGTGGATGATGAGCCGATGAACCTGACCGTGGCGCAGAATATCTTCCGGCGTTACGGAATGGAAGTGACAACGGCGGCATCCGGACAGGAATCCATTGATCTGTGCCGGGAGCGACCTTTTGACATCGTCTTTATGGACCATATGATGCCGGGAATGGACGGCGTGGAAGCCATGCGCCGGATCCGCGCGGAGGGCGGACGCGAACACGGTACGGTACCCATCGTGGCACTGACCGCCAATGCGGTAAGTTCGGCGAAGGAGATGTTTCTGTCGGTCGGTTTTGACGGCTTTGTCAGCAAACCCATTGAGCTGGTGGAACTGGAACGGGTATTAAAGCGTGTGCTGCCCAAATCGGCGATCACCTTTGAAAAGAAGAAAGAGCTGCCGCAGGATATGCCGGCGGAAGAAAGCAAAGAGGCTGTCGGGCAGGAGAAGGCTACGTTTGACGCAAAGCTGGCTGCCTGCGGGATCGATGCAAAAGCGGGGATCGGTTACAGCGCGGGAGATGAGGAGTTTTATTGTGTGCTGCTGGAACAGTACGTGACAGAGAGCGCAGAGAAACAGGAGAAACTGGAGCGCTTCCGGAAGGAGAAGAATGCGAAGGAGTATCAGATCCTTGTGCATGCGCTGAAGAGTACATCCAGGACCATCGGAAATGCAGGGCTTTCGGATCACGCAAAGGAACTGGAAGACGCAGCAAAGGCAGAGGACTTCTCCTTCATCGAAGCGCATCACGATGCCGTGATGGCAGAGTACCGCACAACGGTTGACGGTATTATTGCAGCCTGCGGGATCACGGCGGCAAAAGAGCCGGATGCGGATGAGGTGCTGGAATTTGCTGCGGAGACAGAGCCGGTGAGGGATCTGACTCTGTCGGGAAGGGATAAAACACCGGAGGCGGTTTTGGATTTTACGCCTGTAAAGGATGCGGAGGAAGAAATATTGGAATTTGCTCCCGTAAAGGAGACTCCCATAAAGGAGAAAACGGATGAATCCTAAAAAGATCAAAGCCTTTATACTGGATGGGAACCGGGATCTGCACGAGCGGCTGTTTGTGCTGTCGATGATCATCATGCTGGTGGTCTGGCTTTTGACACTGGCAGAGATCAGTCTCCTTGGCTGCGCGGTGCCGGAGATCCTGCTTCTGGCCGGCGCGATCCTGGCTACGGCCGGCGTTACGGTGCTGTCCGTACGTATGGGACATTACCGTATCGGAGCGCTTCTGATCTCGATCGGGATCACCTTTGCTTTCCTGCCGATCACTTTTTTCGGAGGAGGCGGGATCTACGGCGATGCGCCGCTGTGGTTTTTATTCAGCATCCTGTTTATCTGTGTGAGTTTATCCGGAAAGGTCAAGCTGGTGATGCTTTTGTTAAATGGCGTTACGACGGTCGCCTGCTGGTGCATCTCCTATCTGTATCCGGAGACGATCATTGAGAATACCCGGTTTTCTGCGCATCTGTATTCCCTGTTTGCCTTGCTTATGATGGCAACGGCGGTCGGTATCCTGGTATCCTTTCAGAACCGCATTTATGCGAAAGAGGTGCTGCGCAGCCAGGAGCAGAAGCAGGAGATCCAGCAGCTCGGGGAGGCGCAGAATCGCTTTTTCTCCAGTATGAGCCACGAGATCCGTACGCCGATCAATACCATCATCGGGCTCAATGAGATGATCCTGCGCGAGGATATCAGCGACGAGGTGGCGGAAGATGCGCAGAACATCCAGTCGGCCGGGAAGATGCTT
>JAFWRC010000259.1 GCA_017508825.1 Lachnospiraceae bacterium | reverse complement strand
GCAGTCTGAACGGATTTGGTACCAAAGGATACCGAAACGATAACGCTTAAGATAAGCGCACACAGTAAAACAAGTGAAAGAAAGAAGTTTCGCCTTGTCATTGTGCCTGTACTTTCTCAGCGGCTTCGTTGATCACGGTCAGGTATTCGTCAATATTGTAGGGAATGGACAGAATACTCGGAGTAGTTCCGGCTGCCAGGTTTCCGGTAGAATCCAGCAATACAACGGCACCATCACGGACTGCCGGGATCTGATTCATCAAAGCGTCTGCCTGCATGGCATCCAGAAGAGACTGGTCACCGTACACGATCATCAGTTCCACATCGTTTAACCGGTCTGCATTTTCACGGCTTACCGTAATGGAAAAATCTTCCGCATTTTCGATCAATGCTTTTACGCTGTCAGGAACAGCCAGTCCCAGATCCTCAAGATAAGCGGCTCTCGGATCTGTATTCAGATAGATATAGAAGGTGCTCATATCGCTGGCATCGATCCAGCAGAAAGCGGCATGTTTTCCGGCAATCTGCGGATATGCTTCCAGTTTTCCTGCAATCAGGGCATCCATATCTTCCACAAGGGTTTTCCCTTCAGCTTCCAGGCCCAGTGCAGCGGCATTCTCAATGGTCTGGTCTCGCCAGGTCGTCTGCCAGGGATGTTCTTTGTAGGGCACGGTCGGAGCAATCTGGCTTAAGCGTTCATATTCTTCCTGGGAAATACCGGAATAAGCACAAAGGATCACATCCGGAGCAGCATCGGCGATGGCTTCATAATCCCAGCCTGCAGTATCGTCAAATACATTCGGTTCGGTAACGCCAAGCGCTGCAAAGCCTTCATCGGTCCAGGCATGCAGATGATTGGCGGTTTCGGCGCCGTAGTTGGATTCGGATACACCGACCGGAGCAATTCCCAAAGCTAACGGGGTATCACCGTTTTCCCATGCGATCGTAACAATGCGTTCCGGTTTATGATCCAAAACGGTCTCACCATAAGCGTGCTGAATACGGATCTCGTCGGATTCTGATTCATTTGCAGTGGCAGCTTCCTCAGTGGAAGAAGAGGTTGCGGAGTCGTCCGTTACGGGCAGATTGTCTGAAGCCTTGACGGTTTCGTTTGCAGGTGCTGCGGTGCTGCAGCCGCTCAGGGCTGCGATCATCAGGGCAGATGCGATTCCCAGACTCTTTAATACGTTCTTTTTCATAGTTTCCTCCAAATGATTATATTATAGTTAGCATGAGCGAACTAGAGTTAGGATTATAACATACATAAGGATTGTGTGCAAGAGTTTGTTTGCGTATAGGAAATGATCAGATAGTTCAGATCATCTTCTGCATCTCCGAAAAACTGGTAAGGACATGATCTGTAAGCTGTTCGGGAGTTAAAGTCATGCCGTCGCGGATCCAGAGAACCAGCATCTGCCACAGACCGCCAAGGGTAAAGTAGTAGGCATAACGAGAGAACTCAGTTACTTGTGCAAGTTCTTCCGGCAGATCGTCATGAACCTTCAGGCCTACCTGGTGGTACAGGAGCTGGTCCAGCTTTTCACCCAGAAAATAAATAAGGTTTTGTTTGTAAAGAAGCGCAAGGAAGTCCTTGTGATTATCCCAGAATCTAAAGAATGACAAAAAGCCCGACTTCGGTGTAAGGGGGGTGGAACTCATGCTTGCGGCCATTTCAGTGAGAAGGGCAGCGCAATGTGAGAACAGGATGTCATCCTTTGATGTGAAATAGCGGTAATAAGTTCTGCGGTCATATTCTGCCAGTTCCGACAGTTCGGATACGGATATCTGATTATATGGCTTTTCTTCCATGAGAGAAAGAAGAGCATTTATAAAAGCCTGCTCGCCTTTGTTTGTGTTCTTTTCCATGCGGTACCTCACTTAAATGTCACAGATCTGCCTTTTTGTAGCGTTTTGAGCAGAGTTATTGACTTTGCTTCGCAGAAAGAATATCATACATTAGGACATGTCGCAAGTGTGACATCCACATCTGCGGCATTTTCTTTTTAACACAGGGTTAGTAATTGCTAACACAGGACAGAGGTGGGTAACATGGAAAAGAAGAAAAAAACGGATTTCCGAGACTTTTGGAACTTGCCGGAGAGAAGAAAGGAAAGCTGGTTGTCGCATGTGCGCTTTCCGTATTGTCATCTGCAGCAAAGATCTTTCCTTTTTTTTCAGTATTCTGGATCATCACAGCTATCCTGCCGTTCTATAACCACATAGGACAGACAGATAGTTCAAGGATCATGATGCTGACGGGGCTCACGTTCGGAGCCGCATTACTTTACGGACTTTGCGCCTATGGGTCATCGGCACTGGCACATACCGCGGCTTATGACATTATCTATGAGCTTAGGATAAAACTCATGGATAAGCTTGGAAGATTACCATCCGGATTCTTCACGAGTAAGACTCAGGGGGGGATCAAGAAAATCTTATCGGATGATACCGAGCAGGTGGAAATCTTTGTGGCACATCATCTATGTGATATAGCTGCAGCAATAGCAACACCTGTATTCACGCTTATATATCTGTTTGTGATGGACTGGAGGCTGGCACTTATCACGCTTCTGCCGATCATTATTTCCATTTTTCTTTTGGGGATGTGCCTCGTAAAACCTGATAAGGCGGCACTCCAGACAGAGATGCATGACAGCCAGGAGGCGATGCAGGGAACAATCGTGCAGTACATTCACGGTATGCCGGTCATCAAGATCTTCAATCGCTCACTCAGTGCGTTTAAAAGATATGAATCGGACATAGACAGATTTGTGACTGCTGTTGATAAAACAGCACGTGCCAACGCCTGGGCTATGTCATTTTATTATGCATTTTTTGGAGCTCAGCTTCTTTTTCTGCTTCTGCCATGTACTTATATCCTGCTGAAGGCAGATTCATACATGGGATATCTTCCCATCGTTCTCCTGTTCCTGCTTGTGGGTACGGGGCTTAAGGATCCTATGGAAAACATGATGCAGATGGTGATCCTCTCAGGAAGAATCTCTGAAGGTGTAAAGAGGATGGATGATATCCTCTATGCACCGGAGCTTGTAAGTGGAGAAGCTTCACTGCCCGAAAATTTTGATGTGACGATTGATGATGTAACGTTCTCCTATGATGAAGGAGTTCAAGCGGTAAAGAATGTGTCGTGTACTTTGAAACAGGGGACTGTGACAGGCCTTGTGGGCCCGTCGGGCGGAGGCAAGTCTACTTTGGCAAGCCTGCTTCTTCGTTTTTACGATCCGCAGGAAGGAAGCATTACAGTAGGCGGAACGAAACTGCAGGATTATTCTTCTGAAACATTAAGCAAGCTTGTATCTTATGTTTTCCAGGAAAGCTTTATGTTTCACGATACCATCGAGAACAATATCCGTATGGGAGATAAGAATAAGTCTATGGATCAGGTGATCGAAGCGGCAAAGGCTGCAGAGATCCATGATGTCGTCATGAATCTTCCGGATGGATATCAGAGCATTATCGGAGAAAAGGGTGTTTATCTTTCGGGGGGTGAGCAGCAAAGGTTAGCCATCGCCAGAGTTATCCTTCGTAATACGCCTATAGTGGTGTTGATGAAGCTACAGCTTATGCGGATGCGGAGAATGAAGCGAAGATCCAGAAGGCTTTTGCGGAGCTTGCAAAAGATAAGACGGTACTCATCATTGCACATCGCTTAAAGACTATAGAAAATGCCGACAGGATCCTTGTGATGAAAGAAGGAAGTCTTATCGGACAGGGTACCCATGACGAGCTCCTTAAATCCTGTGCGGAATACAAAGAAATGGTGGATGCCAACGACAGAAGAGATAAATGGAATATTAAGAAATTGGAGGTGGGAGCGTGAAGAAGCTAAGAGAATGGTTTCACACAATGACACTGGGGCAGACAAAGCTATATATCAAACTTTGGCTGTGGTGCCTCTTTGACAGTTTTGTTGTATCGATCCCTTATGCGGTACTGGTTATGGCAGTTTATGTTCTGCTGATCCCAATCGCATCACCGGGGATAATGCTGCCCATGAACCGCATATGGATCCTGATGGGAATACTGATCGCTCAGTTTATCAGCTATCTGTTTGTAAGAAAGAAATCATATCTCGACTTCTGTATCGGTTTTGCAGGGGCTACGAAGGTATCAAGGATACAGATGGGTGAGCATCTGCGTAAGCTCAGTATGGGATTCTTTTCGGATAGGGATGCTGGTGATCTTTCTACCATACTCCTTAGAGATTACACGGAGATAGAAACCTTTGCCCAGCAGATGTTGCCGCAGGTTGCAACGATCCTTATGAGATTTTCAATCGCTATCGTTGTGCTCTCTGCGTTTGATGTCCGGATGATGGTGGCTGTATTTATCGTGATTCCATTGGCATTTCCTTTTGCCTTTATCTCCATGAAGAGGATGGAAAAAGAAGGGGCACTCCTTCAAAGTTCGCAGCAGCAGGCGGCATCCGGGATACTGGAATATGTAGGCGGGATCCGTACACTTAAGGCATTTAATATGGCGGGAGATCACTTCGATACGCTTAAGAATACTCTTGATACTCAGAGAAAAGCAGCTATCTCTATCGAAACCAGAGCGGCAGCTCCGGTAAGTATGATCGGAAGATTTATCCTTAACTGCGGTATAGGGCTTGTCATGCTGGTAGGATCCGGACTGATGGTGTCGGGGAAACTGCGGGTGTTTTATTACATTGCATTTCTTCTTTTGACACTTACGATCTATGACCCGGTCCTTTCGCTGTTTACTTTCGTCGCAGATCTTGCACGTACAACAAGGAGCGGAAAACGCATACGTTCATTGTTTGATGAAAAGCCGTTAGCAGAGAATGATACGGATAAAAAGCCTGTCGGTGCAACCATTGAATTCGAGGATGTTTCTTTCGGATATGGAAACAAAGAAGTATTACATCACATTAACCTTACATTCCCTGAGAAAAGTGTAATAGCGCTCGTGGGACCGTCGGGCTCCGGCAAGTCAACCATTACCAGATTGATCGCAAGATTCTGGGATGTGGATGCCGGCGAGATCAGAATGGGAGGTATTCCGGTCAAAAAACTTACGACAGAAGAACTCCTTGGCAATATCAGTATGGTATTCCAGGATGTATATCTTTTTAGGGACACCATAGAAGCAAATATCCGCATGGGAAGAAGTGATGCCACACATGAGGAAGTAATGGAAGCAGCGAAGAAAGCGGCATGCCACGATTTTATCATGGCACTTCCGAACGGATACGACACGATTGTGGGCGAAGGCGGATCAACACTCTCAGGTGGTGAGAAACAGAGAATTTCCATTGCAAGGGCATTGCTTAAGGACGCACCGGTCATTCTTCTTGATGAAGCAACATCGTCGCTGGATCCTGAAAATGAAGTGCTGATCCAGCAGGCAATATCAGAACTTGTGAAAGATAAAACAGTTATTGTTATTGCTCACAGGCTTCCGTCCGTAAGCAACGCCGATCAGATCGTTGTCCTTCAGGACGGAAGTATCGCTGAAAAAGGTGATCATGAAAGCCTGCTTAAACTTGGCGGGATCTATGCGGGATTATGGAATGAACAGAACCATGCGGGAAGCTGGCAGATTAAATGCTAAGATTATTTCAAACTCGATGATGTCACGATCATCGGAGCAGTCGGACTTATTTCAATATGCGATCATCAGGCAGATACGATCTCTTTTACCAGGGAGCACCACTCCCCGGGGTGAACGCCGAGAAACTCTTCATGGCGCATATCGTGCGTATGGATGACGGGATCCATAAAAACGCTCCGGTAGCGCTGCAGGTATTTTTCGCCCATCCTTGCGGCGTAGAAGATATGGACAGAGGTCTCGCCGTTGTCAATGTTATGCGGGAGCGGTGTAGTGAGGTCGGATTGAAACTGACGCTTCAGGCTCTCTTTGGAAATGAAACTCATATCATATTTATCGCGGCCGGTGATCGCAACAAAGGCTCTGTTGTATGGATCGGGATCGGCCATCTGTTTCGCATAGCGTTTCTGCATCAGTTTTGAGTTGTAATGGCCGGTGTGGATGAAGTTATATGTGACTTTCACCATAAGGGCAGCCAATAGAGATGCTTTCATATTTCCGGCCTGTTCCAGGTCGGAACTTCCCAAGATCCCATAATCCATATGGATATGATTACGGGCAACAAGGTGGGGAACGAAGGTGCCGCCGAGTGAGCATCCGTAGGCAGCGTGGATGTGACCGTTGTAGTGTTCCCTGATGTAAGCTTCAATGCGGGACAATTCATCATCTACGGATTGATAATCCTCGGAATCACTTTCATCAAAACCGGTATAGGCGACGACACCTACCAGAAAATCTTCTGCCAGCGTATCGATCACATTTCCAAAATTTCCCTTCCAATAGCACATAGTTCCGGGAAGAAGCAGTATGACGGGATTTTCTTTTTTGCCAAATTCGTGAATATGCATGACGGTCCCCTTTTCTTAAATGTCTCGCTTGTGTAATTTAATGAAATGAATTATAATGACGAGCGGAAAGAAAATCAATAGAAAAATGAAGATGTCTCACATTTGTTAAAATGTGTTATTTAGTGCGCCTCAAGGGGAAGGCAGGGTGGAAGAGAAGGGAGAAGCATATGAGAGATACATCCGCAAGGCTTAAGAAAACAAAAGAAGCAATTGTAGGTGCCTTGTTTGCATTACTGGAGAATAACAATTATGGGGAGATCACGATACAGGAGATCGCCGGGGTGTGTGATATCACCAGGAGGACCATATACCGGCATTTCCATACGAAAGAAGAAATGCTGCAGTACAGCTTTACGGAGTATACCGATCGTCTGGCGGAGTACATTTTGCAGAAGGAGCCGAAAAATTTCCGGGAGTTGTGTGTTTTGTATTTTTCTTTCTGGGAAGAGAATATGGAATATCTGGATAAATTAAGAAAGGCCGGTATCCTGTACAAATTCGGGGATAGTTTTGAAGGGCTGGTACATCGGATGGCAGGAAGAATAAAACATCAGAACAGGATGAGCGATCAAGAGTACCAAAGATATCTTGAACAGTATAAATTTCACTTTGCCTATCGGACGGCCGGTTTCTGGAGGGTTACCGAACTGTGGAGCGGAGAGAAAAAGCGGCAGAGTGCGGCGGAGATGGCAGAGATCATGGTGGAAATCGCCAATGGAAAATCTGAAAATCATATAGTATAGAGACTATTGACAGAATGTGAAAAAAAGGATAGTATGAATATGGTGACCGGTTGGTCACCGTATTTTGGGCTTGATAATGACCGGGTGGTCACTGAAACGCGGAGGTAGACAAGATGCCAAAGAAAGTATTTGAAGAATTGGAAAAAGAAAAACAGGACCGGATCCTGGATGCGGCGATAAAGGAGTTTGCGGAGTACGGATATGAGAATGGCTCAACGAACCGGATCGTAAGTGTATGCGGGATCAGCAAGGGCAGTCTTTTTAAGTATTTCGAAAACAAGGAAGAACTGTATTTTTATCTGATCGATACGATCTCGGGCCAGATGGCGGAAGAAATGAAGGCGGATATCAGTAAACTGAGTGCGGACCTTTATGAGCGGGTGATCGAATATTCGGCTGCGGAGATCACGTGGTATGCAGAAAATCCGGTCAAAGGAAAGTTTATGATCCGTATGGCAGCAGAAACGGATCCGGAGATCCAAAAGAAAATCCTGGAACGGTATGGCGATCAGAGCGGAAATATGTATCTGGCGCTTCTGAAAGGTACAGATATGAGCGGCATGCATAACGGAGAGAAGGAGATCACGGATGTGCTGGGATGGGTGCTCCAGGGCTTTAACAGCAGTTTCCTGAAGGAGATAGATGGAAAGAGTGATGATATCGGACAGATCAGAAAGAGATATGTAAAGAAGCTGAAAACGTATCTCAATGTGTTGAAGAACGGACTGTAAAGGTATCAGGGATTGCAAAGAGAGGGATTGCAGATGGGAAAGAATTGTAAAAACGGCAGTGTACCGATCGGAGATACGGAGATGTATTATGCTTCGTTCGGAACAGGGAAGAAAACAATGGTCGTGCTTCCGGGGCTTTCCGACGGACTGACAACGGTAAAAGGAAAAGCATGGATGCTGGCGGCACCATATCGGAAGTATCTGGAAGAATATACGATATATATGTTCAGCAGAAAAAATAAAATGCCGGAAGGATACCGTATCGAAGATATGGCGTCCGATCAGGTGCAGGTTATGAAAACGCTGGGGATAGGGAAAGCGGATATTTGCGGTGTATCCCAGGGTGGAATGATCGCGCAATGTATTGCCATTGATCATCCGGAAGTAGTGGAAAAACTCATTCTGGCGGTAACGGCGCCAAGTGCGAATGCTGTGGCTGCGAATGTGGTATCTGCCTGGATCGATATGGCAAAACGAGGAGACCATACGGAACTGATGGTGGACACTGCGGAGAAAATGTATTCGGAAAAGTATCTGGAGAAGAACCGAAAGTTATTTCCGGTACTTGCAAGACTGACGAAGCCGGCGGATCATTATGAAAGATTCTTAAAAAATGCTTATGCGATCCTGCAATTTGATGTGCGGGATAGACTGTCTGAAATAAAAGTTCCGACGTATATTATAGCGGGAGAGGATGATAAGACCGTTGGGAATGATGCGGCCGGGCAGTTAAAGGAAGGGATTGCCGGAAGTGAACTGTTTATATATGAAGGGCTGGGACATGGAACTTTTGAGGAAGCGAAGGATTTTTATGACCGGATTTTTGCCTTCTGTAATTAAAGAATAAAGAATAAGCCTATTTGTCATAACTCTTGTTATATAATTCCCCTGAAAAACATTGAATAAAAATTCAACAAAAGTGTTGACAAAGTGAATTGTGTGTATTATATTGAACGTACATTCAATGAATAGCAATTCAAACAATGGATTGGAAGGAGATAAAAACTATGAGCAAAAAGGTTGTGATCATCGGCGGGGGAATCGCAGGACTGGCAGCAGGGATCTATGCACTGAAGGCTGGATATGAGGCGGCAATCTATGAGAAGAACAGCATTCCGGGTGGAGAGTGCATTGGCTGGAACCGTAAAGGCTATCATATCGATAACTGCATCCACTGGCTGACGGGAACCAGAAAAGGTACGGAACTCTATGATGTATGGAAGACGGTCGGAGCGCTCTCTGATGATACGGAATATGCAAAGATCGATTCATTTTATACTTCCACTTATGCAGGCAAGAGCGCGACGCTCTGGAATGATCTGAGGAAGACAGAAAAGGAACTGATCGAAGTGGCACCTGAGGATGAAGAGGAGATCCGGAAATTTATCGAGCACATGGAGTATTCGAAACAGTGTCTCTTTCCGGCATCTAAACCGATGGAGATGTGGGGAATGAAGGATTACATCTCAATGGGCAAGAATATGGCTGATTTTCCGAAGGTGATGAAGGAGTATGGAAAGATCTCTCTGGAGGAATACAGCAAAAGATTCAAATCGCCGTTACTGCAGAAGCTGATGTGTGATTATCTTCCGAAGTCCTATTCGGCATATTCTTTCCTGGTTTCCTATGCAACGATGGCAGACGGAAACGGTAACATCCCGATGGGAGCATCCCTGCAGATGTCGCTTCGGATGGAGCGGAAGTTCAAAGAACTGGGAGGACAGATCTTTTATAATGCATCCGTAGATAAGATCGAACTGGATAAGAAGATGGCAACCGGTATCCGACTGACAAGCGGAGAAGTCGTGAGCGCAGATTATGTGATCCCGGCAACCGATATCTATCCGTTGTTCTACAAGTTCCTTCCGGAGAAATATATGCCGAAGGAGATCAAGGCGGCTTATGACGATCCGAAAGCATATCCGGCAACCAGCGGTTTTCAGGTAGCATATGCAGTAAGCGAGAAGTTCAGCCGCGGCGAGACGATCTTTATCGATATCGATCCGATCAAAGTGGGCAGCAGATCTTTTGACCGTATGTATGTAAAGGCATATGGATACGATCCGATCTTTGTAAAAGACGGAAAGCAGGTGATCCAGACCTGCATCACTCAGACGGATGAAGATTATGAATACTGGAAAACGTTGTCGAAAGAGGAATATGACAGAGTAAAGAAAGAGCTGACTGACGAGGTGGCAAAGAGGATCGCAGTAGCATTCCCGGAACTGGAAGGAGATATGGAATTCCTGGATGCCTGGACCCCGCTTACCTATGAGAGATACTGCAATGCATATCACGGCAGTTATATGAGTTTCGTTACAACACCGCTCGGAAAACAGATCCGGATGAAGGGCAAACTGAAAGGGATCGACAATCTGTATGTTGCAGGACAGTGGACCAATGCTCCGGGTGGACTGCCGGTAGCGGTGGCCAGCGGCAAGTTTGCAATCCAGAGGATCTTAAAGTCCGAGAAGAAGGATATCGATATTTGAGAGTATCTATGAACAGTTGCATCTGAGAGAGGATTTGACTGGGAAAATAGTATTCTATGTATTATAATAGACTAAAATTGTTTTCGGAAGGATGAGCAGGATGACCAGAAAAGAACAGAAGGAAGAAAAACGAAAGCGGATCCTGATGACAGCGCTGGAGCTGTTCGTGACGAGAGGTTATTATGATACAAAGATCTCGGATATCGCCGAGGCGGTGCCGATGAGTGTGGGGCTGCTGTTTCATTACTTTGAGTCGAAAGAGGAACTGCTGCTCGAACTGGTAAAGATGGGAGCGCAGGGGACAAAGTCGGCAGAAAAACCGTCGGAACTTCCGCCGGATGTTTATCTGAACGGCTTTCTCGGACAGATGTTTTCCTACGCAAAAGAACAACCATGGGTATTCAATATGTTCGTGCTGATGGGGCAGGCCCGAAGAGCCGGAATGCCGGAAGAGGCACGGAATGCTGCATCTGAGGTGGATTCGATAGAGGCTACGGCAAAACTGATCCGCGAAGGACAGAAATCGGGCATCTTTCATAAAGGAGATGCCGAACTGATGTCCAGATGCTTCTGGGCATCCGTACAGGGCATTATGGAAGAGATGGCCCTGGACAAAAATATGAAGGCGCCGGATCCGGAATGGATCGTCGGGATATTGCGATAACGATTATTGACAAATACCCCCATAGGGTATATATTGATCGAAAGATCGATATACCCTATGGGGGTATTTTTATGGGCAGGAGGTGATCTTATGGCCGGTAAAAAAACAGAGAGTAATACGAAAGCATGTCCGTATTGTTCGGGAAAGCGTAAGAGCAGGGATGAAAAAGAATACAGAGATCTGATGAACCGTCTGAAGCGGATCGAAGGTCAGGTGCGCGGTGTGGAAGGCATGATCGAAAACGATGCGTACTGTACGGATATATTGATCCAGGTGTCGGCGATCACTTCGGCACTCAATAGTTTTAATAAGGTGCTGTTGGCGAATCATATGAAGACCTGTGTTGCAGATAATATCCGCGAAGGGAATGACGAAGTGATCGACGAGTTGGTAGTTACATTGCAGAAGTTGATGAAATAGGTGGGATATGGATCGATATAATGTAACCGGGATGAGTTGTGCGGCATGTCAGGCCAGGGTGGAGAAAGCAGTAAATGCCGTGGTGGGCGTGGAGAGTTGTGCGGTCAGTCTGCTGACCAATTCGATGGGCGTCACGGGCAGCGCGTCTCCGGAACAGATCATCAAAGCAGTGGAAGATGCAGGCTATGGCGCGAGTCTGCAGGCTGCGAAGACAAAGGAAAAAAATCCAAATGCATATGAGAAAACGCTGAAGGATACCGAAACTCCGGTGATGATAAAACGCCTGATCGCATCAGTGATCCTGTTGATACCTTTGATGTATGTTTCTATGGGACATATGCTGTGGGATTGGCCGTTGCCGGGATTTCTTGACGGAAACCATGTGGCAATGGGGTTATATGAACTGCTGCTGGCGGGATGTATCATGGTGATTAACCAGAAGTTTTTTGTGAGTGGATTTAAAGGGCTGGTTCATCGTTCGCCGAATATGGATACTCTGGTAGCACTCGGAGCAACAGCATCTTTTACATACAGTGTCTATGCGCTCTTTGCTATGACCGGTGCAGTGGTAAAGAATGATGCGGATCTGGTCATGTACTATATGGATCAGTTTTATTTTGAATCCGCAGCGACCATACTGACACTCATCACGATCGGAAAGACACTGGAAGCCAAGTCGAAGGGGAAGACCACAGATGCATTGAAATCATTGATGAGGATGGCGCCGAAGACGGCAGTGCTTCTGAAAGACGGTGTAGAGGAAACGGTATCGATCGAAGAAGTGCAGGTGGGAGACCGTTTCGTGGTACGACCCGGGGACAGCATCCCGGTGGATGGTACTGTAGTAGAAGGAGAGAGTGCAGTCAACGAGTCGGCACTGACCGGAGAAAGCATACCGGTGGAAAAAGTGGCCGGTGATAAGGTTTCGGCAGCGACGCTGAATACCTCCGGCTATCTGGTATGCGAAGCAAAGAGGGTAGGTGAAGATACGACGCTGGCCGGGATCATCCGTATGGTCAGCGATGCGGCGGCAACCAAAGCGCCGATCGCAAAGATCGCGGACAAAGTATCCGGTGTGTTTGTACCGGTGGTGATCGGGATTGCGATCGTTACCTTTGCAGTATGGCTGCTCGGCGGGCAGACCGTCGGTTATGCGATGGCCAGAGCGGTATCGGTACTGGTGATCAGTTGTCCGTGTGCTTTGGGTTTGGCTACGCCGGTTGCGATCATGGTCGGAAACGGCGTGGGAGCAAAGGCGGGGATCCTGTATAAAACAGCAGCGGTGCAGGAACTGGCCGGTCGAACGCAGATCGTGGCGTTGGATAAGACCGGGACGATCACGACCGGGAATATGTCGGTCACGGATGTGCTTCCGATGGGGGGAATCCGTGAAGATGAATTACTTGCCATTGCGTATTCGCTGGAAAGCAAAAGCGAGCATCCCGTTGCAAAAGCCATTGTATCGTATGCGGAAGAAAAAGGAATTGTGCTGCGTGATACAATAGACTTTGCGGCAGTTTCCGGAAACGGACTGAAAGCAAAGATCGATGGTGTGATGTATTTCGGAGGAAGTGTAAAATACATTTCCGGAGTTGCAGGGGATGTATCTGTTGGACAGAAAGATAGCCCGGAGCAGTGGGCAAAACAGGGAAAGACACCAATCCTGTTTGCAAAAGAAAAGCAGGTGATCGGTATGATCGCCGTGGCGGATACCATCAAAGAGGATTCAGCAGAAGCCATTTCGGAACTGAAAAATATGGGCATCCATGTGGTGATGCTGACCGGAGACAATGCGGTTACGGCACAGGCAATCGCGGAACAGGCCGGGGTGGATGAAGTGGTAGCCGGAGTATTGCCGGACGGAAAAGAAGCAGTCGTGCAGGCGTTGATGAAACATGGGAAGGTGGCAATGGTCGGAGACGGTATCAACGATGCGCCGGCGCTGACCAGAGCAGATGTGGGGATCGCCATCGGTGCAGGAACGGATATCGCCATCGATGCAGCAGATATCGTATTGATGAAAGGAAGCATCCGGGATGTGGCAGCGGCGATACGGATCTCCAGGGCAACGATCCGGAATATTCACGAGAATCTGTTCTGGGCATTCTTCTACAATGTGATCGGGATACCGCTGGCGGCAGGATGTTATGTGGCAGCTTTTGGCTGGACATTGAATCCGATGTTTGGCGCGGCAGCGATGGGCCTGTCCAGTTTCTGTGTGGTATCCAATGCGTTACGACTGAATCTGATCAAAGTATACGACGGAAGCAGGGACAAGAAGATCAAACAGATGGTTATAGGAAATATGGTCAGCGAAAGCACGAAGGCTGAAGATGTAGCAGAAGCAGAGAAAACAGGTAATAAAGAAAGTCATAATATATCTCAAAAGGAGGACAATGAAATGCAGATTAAAGTAACAGGAATGATGTGTGCACACTGTGAGGCTCACGTAAAGAAAGCGCTGGAGGCCATCGACGGGATCGAAAGCGCAGTGGCATCGCATGAGCAGAACAGCGTAACGATCACGACCACAAAAGATGTGGATGAAGCGCAGATTAAAAAAGCAGTCGTGGATGCAGGTTATGAGTACGGCGGGATTATGTCGTAAGTAGTATTTACAAACATGAAATAGGATGAAAACAGTCAAAACCGGAACAAACGGATTTGACTGTTTTTCATTTTTGACTTGACAGAAAAAATGAAAAGTGATAGTTTATGACTGTTAGCAAACGATGTTAGCAAACACCGCTAACATAGAGAGATATCCAACAAAGGAGGCGATGGATTGCCGAGAGATAAATCATTCAGTCATATTAAGATCATGGCGGCCGCAAGAGCGGAATTTCTGGAGATGGGCTATGAAAAGGCATCCATGCGCAGTATCGGAGACCGTTGCCAGATGACGGCTGCAGGAATCTACCGGCATTGTAAGGATAAAGCGGATCTGTTTGATCAGTTGGTAGCACCCGCGGTGGAAAATCTGAATGTCTGGGCGAAGGCACATATGATGCGCTATGAGGAGCCGGTGAAGAAGAGAAAGAAGTTTACCTGGCAGGATTCCAACATCGATATGATGCGGGAACTGGTCTATCCCAATATGGAGGACTATCATCTGCTGGTTGCAAAATCGAAAGGAAGCAAGTATGAAAACTTCCTGCATGATCTGACCGAGGCGGCACAGAATAAACTGCTGGTGTATCTCGGTGAACTAAGGGATGCCGGATATAAAACGCCGGAGATTTCGCCGTCACAGATCCATCTTCTGCTGACCGCATACATTACGGCCTTGTTTGAACCGGTGGTTCACAATTATTCCTGCGAGGAGGCTACCGGTGCGCTGGAAACCCTGGAGAAATTCTTTTTGCCGGGGTGGAAGTTGTTGATGGGGATTTAGTGTAAGGATGCGAAGCATCGTTGCGCTTCCACGAACATGTCAAACATTTTCGTGGAGTAATAAAACTTAATAGAAATGATGATTACTCACCGTCTGGTTCCGTTATGGGATCAGGCGGTGAGGTCGTTTCAGGGGTAAGTTAACAAAAACGGCAAAGTGTTAGCACAAAGCCGGGATCCCAAAGCGGAAGAGATAAAAATGAGAAAGAAAACATTTTGAGAATACTTTAAGAAAGGAAGAATTATGTAATGAACGAAGAAATGTCAAAAGAAGAAAAAAAGTGGTTTGGTACACTGCTGTCTTATGCGAAGGGCAGCGGCGGGCGGCTGGGGGCATCGGTGGTGTTCTCGATGATCAGTCTTCTGTCGGGAATCATACCGTATTATTGTGTCTATCGGATCCTGGATCTATATATCGGAGGCACTCTGGAAAAAGATTTTGTAATGCATTGGTGCGGTATAGCGTTGATCGCTTATTTGGTGAAGGTTGTGTGCTTTGGCATATCCACCGGGATTTCGCACTTTGTTGCGTTCCATGTTTTGGAAGGATTGCGTCTTAAGGTGGCAGATACTTTCCTGAAGGCACCGCTCGGTGAAGTGTATGCGCACTCCATCGGTGAGATCAAGGGTGTGATCGTGGATAAGATCGAAGATATCGAACCGCCACTGGCACACGTGGTTCCGGAAGGGGCCGGACATATCCTTCTCCCCATTGTGTGCTTTGTCGCGCTGGCGATGGTGGATATCCGTGTGGCGCTGGCAGCATTGCTGGCATTACCTTTGGGGCTGATCTTTATGATGCTGACCTTTAAGATCAGCGGGAAGAATATGGATAAGTACCAGGAAGCCAACGCGCATATGAGCAGTGTGATCGTAGAATATGTAGAAGGCATCGAAGTCATCAAGGCATTTGGTAAATCCGGTGTAAGTTATGAAAAATTTGCAGGATCGATCCGAGATTACAGGGACTTTGTCATCGAATGGCTGGAATCTACATGGGTAACTATGAAACTGGCATTTGCATTTATGCCGGCAACATTACTTGGTGTGGTACCCGTAAGTATCCTGCTGGTAGGAAAAGGAAGTATGACAGTATCGGAAATGGCGCTTTCCGTCATGCTTGCAATGTCCATGGTCATCAGTATGGCTAAGATCGAGATCTTTTCCAATGGCTTAAGACAGATGCAGTATACCGTACTGGAGATTCAGAAACTCTTAAACATCAAGAGTCTGCCGGAGCCGGAAAGCGAGAAGAAGCCGGAACACTATTCCATTGAACTCAGGGATGTGCATTTTACCTATGATGAGGAAGATGGCGAGGTGCTTCATGGGATCGATCTGGCAATGAAGGAAGGAAGTTTTACCGCATTGGTAGGTCCGAGTGGCGGAGGCAAATCGACGGTAGCTAAACTGATCGCAAGATTCTGGGATGTGAGCAGCGGAAGTATCCGGATCGGCGGTGTTGACATCAAGGATCTGAAGGTAACCACACTGGCAGATATTGTCAGCTTTGTAACGCAGGATAATTTCCTTTTTTCCAGATCACTGATGGAAAACATCCGTCTGGGAAATCCCAAGGCTACGGATGAAGAAGTGATTGCGGCTGCCAAAGCGGCCTGCTGTGACGAGTTTATCCGAAAACTTCCGGATGGTTACAATACTTCTGCAGGTGAAGCGGGAAAACGGCTGTCCGGTGGTGAGCGGCAGAGAATTGCCATTGCCAGGATGATGCTGAAGAATGCTCCGATTGTCATACTGGATGAAGCGACGGCATTTACCGATCCGGAGAATGAAACAAAATTGCAGGAATCTATCGCAAACCTGACGAAGGGAAAGACTTTGCTGGTGATCGCACATCGTCTGTCAACGATCAAGAAAGCAGATCAGATCGTGGTATTGAATGGCGGACAGATCGAGGCACAGGGAACGCAGGAAGAATTGATGGAGAGTTCACCGTTATACCAGAGAATGTGGCAGGCGCATATCGGAGCGAGAAACTGGGCTGCAGGCAGTACAACAGCATCCGTATAAGGAGGAATAGGAGATGTTTAAAACAGTAAAAAGGATCATCGACTGGTGTGGGGATTTTAAAGGAAGTCTGTTTTTGGGATTTTTATTTTCGTTTTTGTCATCGTGGGCGATTGCGGCTCCGGTGGGATATGCGGGCTATGTGATCGGAGGGATCATTGAGGAACTCCGAAAAGGAAACGAGATCGAAGCGTCTTTGGCAGGAAAGAGTTTTCTGGCGATCGCATTGATGGTATTGGCAAGATTTTTGTTTGATTATCTGAAAGCGCGCTGCCATGAAAAGATCGGTTATGAACTGGTGGCAAGAGACCGTCTGAAGATCGGTGAAGCATTAAAGCGTGTATCTCTCGGATATTTTCAGACCAATGATACCGGTGCGATCTTAAATGCGATCACCACCGGACTGGCAACACTGGAAAACATGGGCATCCGTATGCTGGATGGTTTTATCGGAGGCTATCTGAATTTCTTATGTATCCTTATTTTTCTGGGGATTGTCGTACCGGAGTGTGCACTGATCGCATTGGGTGGTGTACTGGTTTCGTTCGTATTTCTGTTGATGATCTCGAAACACAGTAAAGATAATACAAAAGTATTGAATGCGGAAAACGAAAAACTGACCAGAGCAGCGCTGGAGTATACCAGAGGTCTGCCGGTT
>JAFWRC010000258.1 GCA_017508825.1 Lachnospiraceae bacterium | reverse complement strand
TGGTCTGTTCCTGCGAGGCAATGACACGATGGTGTCGCAGGGCTGGGGAGAAAACGGACAGAGCATGCTGAAAATGAATTTCGTGACAGGAGAGATTTCTGTTGTTATGACAAACCGAAATCCCGAGGTAGATCAGTCTGAATCCGGAGTAGAGCAGCTTACGGTATTGTGAGTTTTTGCCCGCTGCAAACGACGTCGAAGTCTGTTGTTTAGATTGTATCGGAATTCATTATGAACAGTGGGGTAAGCAGGAAAGGTTTGTGCCCAGAATGGTACGGTGGCATAAGGAAAACCTGGAACCGTATGTGCAGGGAGAGCGCATATATGCGGATGATTTTTATCTGTTGCACGTGCAGAGCACAGGTTAAGAATATTCGCAAGCAGTGCATCTCGGGCCCGAGATGCAATTTCGCAAGCAGTGCGTTGCGATATCGCACGTAAATTCGCAAGCAATGTCTGTGTCCAGACAAAGCATGCGTAACATAGTTGATATGAAAATGTATGCGCTGGTAAAGCAATAGAGTTATTGTTGTTCACAGAGAACGACGTTGAGACGGTTGTGTTTATAAGTGACAAAAAGAGGCATTGAAATCAGTTCCGGAAAGGAGTTTCGCTGATAATGGTCACAAAGGAAATGTTAAGAAATGCTCTGATCGACCTTGGAGTTGAAAAGGGCACGATATTAGAGGTTCACTCATCTCTTAGCAGCTTTGGAAAACTGGAAGGCGGAGCTGAAACAGTTATAAATACGCTAAAAGAGATTGTCACAGAGGAAGGTAGTATTTTCATGCCGGCGCTTAGGCTGAGCCCGGAACTACCGCTTTCTGAGGAAGATAAAGAGCTTGGGATCACAGTAAAGATAAAAGTATTACCGCCCGGCTCTGACAGAACAGCCATGGGGATCGTAGCAGATACATTTCGCAAACTTCCGGATACCTATACCGGACAGGATGTGATAAGTACTTCAGGCTGGGGCAAGCACGGAAAAGAGGCTTTAACAGGTGGGCTTGATTTTGCGATTCACAATGGCGGCAAGGCGTTAATGCTCGGTGTTGATATTTATAAGCTAACCGCAATGCATTATGTGGAAAGTATAACACCGGAAGAGATTAACAATAAGTTTAAACCGACGGACGAAATAAACCGTAAGTACCCACCGGATGAGTGGTTTATGGAAGCGGGACATCCGCCTGTAAAAGCATGGTATAAAATCCAGGATATGGCTTATGAAAAAGGACTCATAAAAGAAACTGCTATCGGTGACTGCAAGGTGATGTTTTTTGATATATGGTCAGTAATATCACTGTATGAAAATGAGTTAAAGAGAGATCCGTTCGGGCTTTGGGGAATGGATGCAACCATGACAGAAAAAATGATCGGCTGGGCCGAGCGCATGACCGGCAGCACAAAGTATGCAGGCTGGTGTCTTGCGTTTATCGAGGACGCGCTTGAAATCAGCAATGATATTGAAATATTCGGCGGAGATTCTGCAAAGGAATCCTGCGAGATGTACAAGGATGCGCTGCGGGATGGACTGCCGGAACGAGGCGCATTCGTGTTCTATGACTGCCTGTGTCCGAGCGAAAACGGTCCGGTCAACTGGGGACACTGCGGGATCAGTCTCGGGGACGGCCGTGTGATCCATGCGTGGGATAAAGTCAGGATCGATGACTATCTGGAAATCGAAAGACTGACAGCACTGACGGGAGATCACCCGGACTATCTGGGCTGGGTGCCGCTCGAACGCATATTGAATCAAAAACCGTAATCCGATAAAAGATGCCGGAAAACTGATATTTCCCAGACAGTTCTTTAGCGGAACGAGAATGAAAAAAAGCGGAAAGGTTGAAGTATTGTCTGAGAAGGTGAAGACTGCGAGTATAATTTAAAGTGAAATTTAAATTACACTTGACAGAGCTGTAGTGTTTGGCATTCGACGATGAATAAGGTGGTTGGATTTCAACTGTATGACAGGAAGATAAATGAGACGGAAAGTGCGTATACGGGAGATTATCTGTATTATGAGCTTGTGCTTTGAGTGCATGAAGAGGATAGAACGATGATAGAAATGAGAGTTTTCATAAGGGTGGATTTTGGAAAGAACCGGAGGACGAATAATGATATCAGAAAAAAAGATATACGAATTGGCGGATATATCAAAAGTCGATCATCTTTTTGAAGGCTGGAAAGAGACATTGATCTATTCCTGTCTTCAAAAAGTTATGGGAAAAATATACGTTACAGATTTGGATGCACCGGTATCAGCCATGGCTTTTGTAGGATGCTTTGCATTTTATGCCGGAGTGCCTGATAAAGAACTTATTATGGCAAAACCGGAGGGCTTTGTGATCACGGTACCGCAGAACAGGGAATGGGAAGTATGCATTGAAGAGTGCTTTCCGGCTGCGAAAAAGGTATTACGATATGCGATCAAAAAAGATACAAAGTTTGACAGAGGCTTGTTACACAAATTTACAGACAGCCTGCCGGAAGGCTATGAACTGAAAGAAATCGATAAAGATATTTATGATCTGTGCCTTACAGATCCGGTGACGAGAGACTTCGTTTCATCCTTCGAGAGCAAAGAGAAATATCTGGAAATCGGAAGAGGAATGGTTATTATCAAATCCGGCAGGATTGTTGCCGGTGCCTCCTCGTTTACCAGATACAATGAGGGGATCGAGATAGAGGTTGATACGGTAGAGGAAGAACGCAGGAAGGGGCTGGCAACGATCGCCTGTGCAGCGCTG
>JAFWRC010000030.1 GCA_017508825.1 Lachnospiraceae bacterium | reverse complement strand
GGATGTCCCTACTCATTGTGGCCGGCATCATGATCGGATATATCTGTTCGGCGATCACAGACTTTGTGGTTACCTTTGCGGAGGATGCGCAGATCGTAAACCTGCATAACTGGACAAGAGGCAGTTTTTCCGGAATGAATGCGGAAAACGATGTGGTGATCATGCTGCTGACGGTGCTCTGTTTCCTGGGAATCCTCTTTCTGGCAAAGCCGATCTCGGCATATCAGCTCGGCGAAGAATATGCATCGAGCCTCGGTGTCAATGTACGCGGCCTGCGTGTCTGCCTGATCCTGCTGTCCAGTCTGCTTGCGGCGGTGGTGACGGCATACGCCGGACCGGTATCTTTCGTGGGGATCGCCGTTCCGCAGCTGGTGAAACAGCTGGTGCGTACGGCCAGGCCGCTGGTCCTGATCCCTATGTGTTTCCTGGGCGGTGCTATTTTTTGCCTGGGATGTGATCTGATCGCCAGATGTGTGTTTGCGCCTACCGAACTGTCGATCAGTACGGTCACGGCGGTTTTTGGCGCACCGGTGGTGATCGCGGTGATGCTCAGGCGCCAGAAGGAGCGGCTATGAATACAGAGACCATCTTTACTGCAAAAAACATAGCGGCCGGTTATAAAGACAAGCGTATCCTGGAAGGGTTTTCCTTTACCGCGGAAGCCGGTGAACTGCTGATCCTGATGGGACCGAACGGTGCCGGCAAGAGTACGGTTTTAAAAACGATCACGGGAAGGCTGCCATTGCAGGCTGGAGAGATGCTTTTGCAGGGCATGGATCTGCAGCGCGTGTCTGCAGACGAAAAGGCAAAACGCATCGGGGCCTTTTTTCCGGGACGGATCACGACCGAGCATATGAGCTGCCGCGAGATGGTGGAAATGGGGCGCTATCCCTATACCGGACATTTCGGCGTGTTGGGAAAAGCGGATAAAAGCGCGGTGGACGAAGCGATGGAACTGACGGATGTGTCCTCGCTTGCAGACAAAGACCTGATGCAGCTGAGCGATGGGCAGAGACAGAGGGTACTGCTGGCCAGGGCCATCTGCCAGGAACCGAAGCTATTGGTTCTTGATGAGCCGACGACGTATCTGGATGTCCGTTACCAGCTGGAGTTTCTGGCACTGCTGCGCAAACTCTGCCGCGAGCGCGGGATTGCCGCAGTATTGTCGGTACACGAAGTGGAACTGGCTTATCGCGCGGCGGACCGGCTGCTTTGTATCAAAGACGGCAGGATGGAAGCCTTTGGCAAACCGGAGGAAGTACTGAAGGATGATCTGCTGCAGAAACTGTTTGATATCGATCCGGCACGGCTTCATGAAGAAGGGCACACGGAACTGGAACAATATGCGGCAACGCTTGGGAGGCGTGGATGACACAGCGTGATACGGTATATGTGAACGGGAAAGAATTGCGATGCGGATATACCACAGGAACCTGTGCGGCGGCAGCAACGGCCAATGCAGCACGCAGCCTCCTCGGGGGACAGGCGCCGGAAGAACATTGCGTGATCCGTACGCCGGCGGGAAAGGTGCTGACGCTTCCGATAGAGACGGTATCCGTTCGTAAAGATGCGGTCTGCTGCAGGGTGCAGAAGGACGCCGGAGATGACAGCGATATCACGAACGGACTGTATGTGCATGCAGAGGTGCGGCTGCAGCCAAAGGAGATCGTGATCGACGGCGGGGAAGGAGTGGGACGGGTGACCAGACCCGGACTGGACCAGCCGGTGGGAGAAGCTGCGATCAACAGCGTGCCCCGGCGGATGATAAGGGAAGCCTTGCGGGAAGCGGCGGAAGAGTACAGCTATGCCGGAGGATTTTCGGTCTGCATCTCGGTCCCCGGTGGAGCGGAAGCAGCGGAAAAGACCTTTAATCCGAGGCTCGGGATCGTTGGCGGGATATCGATCCTGGGCACCAGCGGCATTGTGGAACCGATGAGTGAGCAGGCGCTGGTGGATACGATCGAAGTGGAGGTACGCCAGCGTGCTGCGGAAGGGATCCGGCATCTGATGATCACGCCTGGAAATTACGGCGAAGAGTTTATCCGGGAACAGATGGGACTGGAACTGGATGGCTGTGTGAAATGCAGCAACTTTGTCGGAGAGACCGTGGATCTGGCAGTGGCCAACGGTATGGAGGCGATCCTTCTGATCGGGCATATCGGCAAGCTGGTAAAGCTGGGCAGCGGTATCTTAAACACCCATTCCCGCAATGCGGACGGACGAATGGAAACGCTGGCAGCCTGTTTTATACAGAGCAAGGCCGGCCTGGACCGGCGGGCGGTGATCGCGGAGAAGATCCTGGAATGCAATACCACCGAAGAGGCCGTGGATTATCTGCGGGAACAGTCGGTATTGGATACCACGATGGAGATACTGACCCGGCGCATAGAAAACACACTGCAGCACAGATGCTATGGGAAGCTGCGCTGCGGCGCGGTGATCTTTTCGAAGCAGAGTGGTTTGTGTGTATGTACGAAAGAAGCGGAGGCGATGTTTGCAGATGGTACATTTTGTAGGGGCAGGCTCGGGAGCGCCTGATCTGATCACGGTACGCGGGATGCGGCTTTTGCAGGAGGCGGATGTGGTGATCTATGCGGGATCACTGGTCAATCCGAAGCTGCTTAAGTATTGCAAAGAGGGAACGGAGATCCACGACAGTGCACAGATGCATCTGGAGGAAGTGCTCTCTGTTATGGAGCGTGCCGAAGGGGAAGGAAAGACAACCGTGCGTCTGCATACCGGAGATCCGTCCATCTACGGAGCCATCCGGGAACAGATGGATGCGCTGCGCGCACGCGGGATCGCATTTGACATCTGCCCGGGGGTGAGCAGTATGTCGGCGGCTGCGGCGGCCCTGCAGGTGGAATATACCCTGCCGGATGTCGCGCAGACGGTGATCATCAGCCGGGCAGCCGGACGTACCCCGGTACCGGAAAAGGAAGACCTGCCGAAACTGGCAGCGATCGGTGCCACGCTGGTCCTCTTCCTGAGTGCCGGACAGACCGAAGCCGTACAGGCAGCTCTGCTGCAGGGCGCATACACGGAAGCGACGCCCTGTGCGATCGTCTACAAGGCCAGCTGGCCGGAAGAAAAGATCCTCCGCGGTACGGTGGGCACCCTGCCCACCATGGCCGAGCAGAACGGGATCAAACAGACGGCGCTGATCGTGGTCGGTGATGTACTGGGAAACGATTACGCGCTGTCGAAGCTTTACGACAAGCACTTTACGACGGGGTATCGACAGGGAGAATAAATTGCGGTTGTTCATCCTAAGGAGGGGCCCGCTTGCGGGAGGATGCCTTAGGATATTCGCGAGGGGGGACCCACGAATGTGGGGGGAGCCCTTGCGATGTGGTGGTTGTCGATACATCTCTACAAACCGGAATTTGCAGAGGAAAAGACATGCAGAATAACAGTCGACATGGTATCGTAATCATCTCATATACAGGGGCAGGGGCGCAGCTTCAGCAAAAGCTTGGCAGGATTCTTGTCGGGATGGTACCGGAAGAGGATGTGTATCAGTTCGGTTATCGAAAACCAGAGACAGATTTTTCGGATGCGAATTCTATCGCTGTATTCTCAAAGACCGAAGAGATCCTGGATCAGCATTTCGATACGGCGGAACTGATCGTGTTTATCAGTGCTACGGGGATCGCGGTACGGAAGATTGCGCCGTATCTGAAGAGTAAGACGACGGATCCTGCGGTATTGTGTATGGACGAAACGGGAAAGTTTGTGATCCCGCTGGTATCCGGGCATCTGGGCGGTGCGAACGAGTGGGCGCAAAAGATCGAGGAGCGGACCGGAGCAACGGCAGTGATCACGACGGCGACGGATATCGAAAAGGTCTTTGCCGTGGATCTGTTTGCCAAGAAGAACGGACTGCGGATCGCGGACAGCAGCAAGATCAAAGAGGTATCGTCAAGACTGCTGGCAGGAGAAAAGGTCGGGATCTGCAGCGCATACGAGATCGGTGGCAAAGTACCGGAAGGTTTGGTATACTGTGATAGAAAGGATGTGGCAACAGAACGGCCGGAATGCGGTATCATGATCACGGAGCATGTCCGGCTGCCGCAGCAGTTTGCCATCGAGTGCCGTCTGATCCCGAAGGATCTGATCCTGGGGATCGGCTGCCGTAAAGGAACACCGGCAGAAAACATGGAGCGTTTTGTCCGGGAGACACTGGAACAAAACGGATGGGATCTGCGGGATGTCTGTGCGGTGGCATCGATCGATATCAAAAAAGAGGAAGCAGGGATCGTGGCTCTTACAGAGAAACTAGGGGTTCCGTTTCTGGTGTTTGATGCAGAGCAGCTAAAGAACTGCAAAGGTGAATATACGGCATCCTCTTTTGTGGCAGCACAGGTCGGTGTGGATAATGTGTGTGAACGCAGTGCGATGTGCGTGGCAGGAGACGGGGGCAGGCTGCTGTTAAAGAAGACAGCGTCAGAAGGTATGACGCTTGCCGTAGCGGCCGGTGGAAGGGTTACCATTCAGTATAGTCTATGACAGAGAATGTGACAGAAGCAAAAGGATATAAGCGAGTTCTCTACGCGATTAAGAAGATACTGTTTCGCTGTTTCGGGAAAGCGAGATGGTTTTTGCTCGGTATTATCCTGACGCTTACGATCCAGACACTGACTTCCGTGAACGGGGCTCTGAACAACCGGATCGAAGGTGTACAGGATGCGCATGAAAATTTGATACGGGAAACCGGGTTGGAAGATGTCAGCAGTTTCTCCACAAATAAAAACGGTTTGTGCGTGGCGGCCTGTGAGATCGGGCGCCGCGGGATGGTATCCGTATTTGATCCCGATACCGGAATAGAGGATTATGCCGGTAATAGTGCAGTGATCGTGGATGTTTTCAGCAATACCTATTTCTGGCCGGAAAATTTTGTGCTGACCGATGACGATTTCTTATATGCGGTACGTATCGAGCCGGTGGAAAAATACAGTATCGTAAAGCTTTCCAAAGAATATAAATTTCTGGAAGAGGCCTGTTCCCTGACACTGGATCATGCAGAGACCGGGGCACGGATCAGCCGTCTGCATTATTATGACGGCCGGGTGACCTTTGCGGTCGTGGAACGCTACGGCGTGCGGTTTTATTCGTTGGATACCGAGAGCAACAACTTAAGTATCCGAGAGGAACACTTAACGGAGGATAACGGTATCCTTCCGGTACAGGTGATCCCCATAGACGGATCTTTCCTGATCCTTCAAAGTGACGGGAATGTGTATAAAACAACCGTTGATGATCCGGAAAGGATCTATGTCTACCATTTCGATACCGCACCGGACAGTGAACTGCCCTACTTTACCCAGGCGGTTATGTATCAGGGGGATCTCTGCTTTTTTGATGAAAACCGTCCGTCGAAAGTATACCGGCTGGAGGACGGGCAGGCAAAAGTGCTTATTGATCTTAAAGATGTGGCAGGATGTGAGGAATCTGCCATTGCATTTCTTGATGTAAGCGGTTCGCAGGAGAACGGGGATGAGACGCTGATGGTCTGCCTGCGAGACGGACTTCTTACCTATTCGGACGAAACACTTACCCAATGCGATATTCATATAAAGATCAAGCCCAGCCGGCTGTATTACGCGCGGGAAATATGGGAATTCATATATAGCTTAATGTTCTGGGGGCTGCTTATTCATCTCATTATCCGGAAAAAGACATTGTTTTATAAACAGATGCTGGTGACCCTGCCGCTGTTTATGATCCTGACACTCACCATTGTTACCAAACTTTATGACTATACCTTTTCGCAGAAGATGCAAAGTATCCGCAACGAGATCGAGATCATCAGTGAATTCGGAGCAAAGGAACTGGAAGACGCGGATTTCATAGCGCTGATGAAAGCAGATGCAGGAACCGGTACGGAATATCGCCGACTGTATGAGCGACTGAAAGATCTGAACAGTGTCCATTCGTATGTGTGGAATGAGGATTATGACCTGTCGGTGGTTCGCAGGACGGGGAATACGACAGCGGCGGTTTTGATCGATGAGGAAACGATCGATATGCCTATGGGAAAAGTCGAAGAGATCGCTTCCGAAGCCGCTTTTCTGAAATATGATCGCAGCGGAGATTTTTATATCTCGGAGACGATCAAGGATCTGCTGGCTTTGGATGTGGAGGAAAGTGAGATCTGTGCATACGGAAGGATCGGAAACGGCAATGACGGGATCTATCTGAAAGTAAGCACGGATAACGGTGAATTCATTTTGCAGAGGAGCGATATGTTCCTTTGGATGTACATTTATTCGGCTCTGGTCATTCTTTTGCTGACGGCGATCTTTCTGTTTTCGTCCCTGCGTACGACGGAGGTGATCCGTAAAGCGACCGGGGCACTCAAGCGGATCTCGGAAGGGGATCTTTCTGCAAGAGTCCGGTATCGTTCCAAAGACGAACTGGGAGAGATCTGTACCCAGGTCAATTCGATGGGAGAAAACCTGCAGGAAAGTTTTGCGGAAAAAGACCGTACGGAGAAATTTTATTACCGTTTTGTACCGGAACAGTTCCGTCAGCTTCTGGGGAAGGAAAAGTTTACGGATCTGGCACTCGGGGATTCGGCAAGCAGGGAACTGACGGTGCTTTTCTGTGATATCAGCTCTTCCGTGATGAGTTCCAAGACGATCACCGCGGAGGAGAGTTTTGATCTGGTAAACCGGATCTACGGTGTCGTCGGCCCGATCATACGGCAGAAGGGCGGATTCGTGGATAAGTATATGGGCGAAGCCGTGATGGCATTGTTTGAAAATGCGGACGATGCCGTCAGCGCCGGGATCGAGATCTACCGCGCAGTCGTATCGGAACGCGGTGCCGCAACGGGCAGCGATATCCATATCGGCATTGGGATCCATTCGGGTATGGCCAGGATCGGCATCGTCGGCGAGAACGAGAGGCTTTCCGGTACGGTTATCTCGGATACGGTCAATCTGTCCTCACGTCTGGAGAGTCTCACCAAACAATACAAGACGGCGATACTGATCTCAAAAGATACCGTAGACCGTATGGCAGATCCGGATGCTCTGGATCTGCGTTATCTGGGCATCGTGCAGGTGGCCGGAGTCAATGAAGTGAAATCTGTGTATGAAGTGCTGGACTGCCTGCCGGAGGAAGAGCGACAGAAACGTCATGCAAACAGCGCGAT
>JAFWRC010000257.1 GCA_017508825.1 Lachnospiraceae bacterium | reverse complement strand
TAAAAGAGAAATATTCAAATGTAAGCCTTACTTACGGATATATTACAAAGAATACTCGCATAGAGAATGGTTTACCAAAGGACCACTACATAGATGCCCGTTGTATAAGTGGTAATCCTAAAGCGGTATCAGATGGTACAGTATATTATCAAAAGAAAGTAAGGTGCCATAACCGTCAGATACATAAGAATACTATCCTTAAAGGTGGCATTAGAAAACGTAATCAAGCAGACTACAAAATCAAGGGATATAGGCTTTTTGACACCGTAAGATATAAAGGAAATATCTATACTATCTTTGGTAGAAGAAATAGTGGTTTCTTTGATATTCGTACTCTTGATGGTACAAAGGTAAATAAAGGTTCGGTAAATTATAAAAAATTGCAACTTATTCAGCCGAACAGCAACTATTTAATTGAGTTTAGGAAACACACAGTTTAGGCGGTGTGAGGAACTTGGGAGGTGTGGCATTCCTCCGCTCCGCTAAAGCAAAGCTGTTTCCTGCCATGAGTATGTTATGAAAAAGCGGAAAAGATATTGGAGCAGGAACGAAACGCTGTAGATCAAGAAGACCAGGATAGTGAAGAGGAGAAAGGAGATCGGTGGAGATAAGCTATGCAGGCGACCGTTACAGTTGATGTAGATATAAAATATGCAAGGACCGCACTTCGAATGGCCGGTTTTAAAGTAGATGGTAAGTCCGATGAAGAAATCTGTGAAATGGCGATAAAAAGGAATGACTGTTATGCCGTAGAGACGAAAAATATCGCTTTGGAAACGCAGAAGACAGACACAGAAGATAAGGATCTGGAAATATAAGGATCGCTCCATAACACCGATCTACAGAAGATAGCGTTATACCTATTTTGAAAGACCTCTTTTGTTTAAGAGGTCTTTTCTATGTGTAAAATATTATTTTTCATATATTCATATGGATGCAGAAAAGCACCGCTTTCATATAACCATGAACAGCAACAAAAGTAAAAAATAATGTTTTATGAGGTTTTATGATGTTTTGCCAGACATTTTCCAAGAAATGGAAAAACCTCACAAAGAGAGCAAAAATATCTGAAAAAGCTGCGGATTTTTTCATTTTTCATATAAAAACATAGTGAAAAATTGTTTTTCATATATACGAAGAAGAAACTTCCCCGGAACTTTCCTACAGACCGGCATTTCCGGGAACCACGGATACGACCCGGCTATGTTCGCATAGCAGTGTACGATCCGCATCGGTTGTTAGTAGTCCGGACGAATCCGGGGATGTTTTCTCTTTTTATAACGAACAAGACATATTTTGAGAGAGGAAAGTATAGGTTATGGGAATTTTCCACTACGATGGACCCATTATGACAACAATTAGCAGAATTACTGATCTTGCGATTCTCAACATTTTATCTGTTATTTGTTCCATCCCGATTATAACAGCCGGAGCTGCATACTCCGCAAAATACTATGTCTCTATGAAGATCTCCCGTGGGGAAGAACCGGCAATTTTTAAGCCATTTTTCCGTGCCTTTCGGGAGAATTTGAAGCAGGGGATTGGTGTTTCTCTGATCTCTGCCTGTGTGATCGCCGGTTTCGCAATGAACTGGAATCTGATCTATCACTCTGCAAAGGGTTCGGTTCCGTTTGCGGTTATGATCCTGCTGGCAATACTGACGGCCTATGCGGCGATGTGGATCTATACGCTTCCTGCGGTTTTGGCACGTTATCAGATGCGGTTTTTTGATCTGATCAAGAACAGCTTGATGTTTACGGCGGCACACATACTGCGCCTTTCGATATCCGTTATCGCATTTATCCTTCCGATCTATCTGTTTTGGAAGAACTACAAATGGGCCTGGCTGGTATGGCTGGGGATCCGATGTGCAATGCTTTATGTGGACTCTGCATTCTTTAACGGCAGTTTCTTAAAAGCCGAAGCAGAAGCAGAAGAGATGCGAAAGGAAATGGCTAAAACACTGCCGGCTCGCGGATAAATCAAAGAGGGGTTTATGTCGAAAATGAACGAACAATGTGAAGATATGAACCGAGGACTGATTGCCGTACAGACCAAAACCGGGATCTTTTTATCCTGGCGGTTCTTTAAGAGAGAGGCAAACGGTGCAAATACCACCGGACTAACCGGGGTAAATTTTAAGGTATTCCGAAATGGTGAGCCGATCGCAATAGTGACAGACAGTACCAATTATCTGGATACCGATGGCAAAAATACCGACCGGTATTGCGTAGAGCCGGTGATCCCTATGGAGCTTGCGGAAAAGCTATCCGGCTACCTGGCTACCGGCCGCAGCGCTGAAGTATCTGCTTTTGCGAGCGGGGAGAACTACATCGATGTACCGGTAAAGCGTCCGGAAGGCGGTGTTACACCGGCAGGCGAGGCTTTTACCTATCACTTAAACGATATGAGCGTGGATGATGTAAATGGTGACGGCGAGTATGAGTATATTGTAAAATGGGATCCTTCCAATTCCCACGATGTATCCCAGCGTGGTTACACCGGGCGCTGCATTATCGACTGCTATACCTTGTCCGGCCATCTTCTGTGGCGTTTGGATATGGGCCCGAATATCCGTGCCGGAGCACATTACACGCAGTTTATGGTATATGACTATAACGGTGACGGCAAGGCGGAAATGGTTGTAAAATCCGCACCGGGTACCAAAATGACACGCTATGCGGAAGACGGAAGTGTTCTATCTGAGGAATACATCACCATTCCGAGAGCGGATAAAGACGCCGGCATTACGCACAATGATAATTATGTATGTTCTGCCGGGGACTACAGAGAACATCTGATCCGTATGTTTATGGGCTGGAGTGAGCACCCGGAAGTAGTATCCGGGCGGTGGCCTAAGACTTTGGAAGAATGCTTTGGCACAGAAGTGAAGTATTCCTATCCATTAAGTAAAGACGATGCAGAAGCGTTAGTTGATTATTTTCTGGATGTATATGCTCCTTCCCGCAGTGAAAAGAATAAACTGCATAAGTTCGAAGGCTTTATCTATGACGGGCCGGAATATTTAACCTTATTCGCCGGGGATGGCAAAGAGCTGGACACGATCCCGTATCCGTTCCTTCGGGAAGACGATGGGCTGTTGTGGGGAGACTACGCAATGCCACGGATCGAGCCGTGCAACCGGGTTGACCGCTTCCTCGCCGGAGTGGCGTATTTGGACGGCATTCATCCTGCGGTGGTTATGTGCCGTGGTTATTACACCAGAACAACGCTGGCGGCGTATGATGTAGCCAACGATCATTTTCACTCCCTGTGGAAGGTAGATTCCGGGTTCGTACCTATGAACAATCCGTTTAACGACAACCCGCATGAAAGAGAGGGAATTGATCCGGTTTATGGCCCGCTGGCAGGTCAGGGCAATCACAGCCTCGCTACTGCGGATGTGGATGGAGACGGCAGACAGGAGATCATTTACGGTGCTGCCTGCATCGATGACGACGGCAGCCTGCTCTACAGCACTTATGATATCCGTCCGAATGGTAAGCGTGCAAAGCTCGGCCACGGTGACTCTATGCATGTAGCAAAGATCGATCCCGACCGGGAAGGCCTGCAGATCTTCAATGTATTTGAAGGCGCAGAGGCAGTTCCTTACGGATATGCGCTGCGGGATGCAGCTACCGGCGAAGTCCTGCACCGCTACGATAAAGAGGGTAATGATCTGGGCAAGTTCGGATTCTATGCCGAAACGGATCTGGGACGCTGTATGATCGGCGATATCGATCCGAAGGTACGAGGTCTGCAGGTATGGGTACACGATGTCTATGATTGCAAGGGACGGAAACTTCCGATCACGGCTCCATCGACCGATCAGGCGATCCGCTGGGCAGCCGATCTGACCACACAGGTGCTTGATGGTGCGGATTATCTGGATACCTCGGTACGACGCGGTGTCGTGAACGACCCTTACCACGGAGTGATGCTTACTCCCAAGGATACACTGGTGAATAACGGGACCAAAGGAAATCCCTGTCTGGTAGCTGATCTGTTTGGAGATTTTCGTGAGGAACTGGTATTGCGTCTGGAGGACGAAAGTGCTTTCCGTATCTATACCAATACTGACATCACAGAGCATAAGCTCTATACACCTATGGACGATACGATGTACCGTACCGGGATCGCCTGGCAAAACAACTGCTACAATCAGACATGCTATACCAGCTACTACTACGCATCCGATATGGACTTTTCCAAAGTACCGTTAGACGAATAATAGGGAGATAATAATGGATCATAAATTAAGAGTAATCTATACCTGCTTTCCCGGTGGAAAACACAAGGTGTTGACCTTTAGCTATGATGACGGAAGACAGGAAGACCGCAGGCTGGTGGAGATTTTTAACCGGTATGGGATGAAAGGCACCTTTAATATCAACGGTCTTTTAACGCAGGATGAGCGCATCCCCAAAGAAGAATGGGCTTCGCTATATGCCGGACACGAAGTGGCCTGCCATACGGCAAAACATCCCACAATCGCACGCTGTCCGGATGAGCAGATCCTGCAGCAGGTTCTGGAAGACCGCAGAGCGTTGGAGAGGGTACTGCACTATCCGGTACGTGGCCTGGCTTATCCAAATGGATCAGTAAACCGGCATATCGCCGATATGCTCCCTTTTGCGGGGATCCGATACGGAAGAACCGTACGAAGCACGCAGTCCTTTGCTATGCCGGATAATTATATGATGTGGGATCCTACCGCACATCACAATAATCCGGAACTGATGCAGCTTGGCGGACAGTTTCTTGGCCTGTATAAAACCCAGTATCTGTATATGATGTATGTCTGGGGTCATAGTTATGAATTCACCGCCAGAGATAACTGGAATGTGATTGAAAACTTCTGCAAAATGATGAGTGGTCACGATGATATATGGTATGCGACGAACATTGAAATTTGCGATTATATGGACGCTGCAAGCCGTTTGCAGGTTTCAGCAAGTGGTGACTTCGCATACAATCCTTCCGCCACAGATGTCTGGCTGGAAGTTGACAAACAAATGATATGCTGTAAAAGCAATAGCATAACAGATTTATAAAAACAAGCAAGCAAAGAGAGGGAGGTGTTTCTTTTGGCAAAAAGAAGAAGACGCAAGAAACCGGTGGTTCCGGTCCACCGAATCAGCACACCACTGTATATGAGACGGCATTTTTGGCTGTATCTCATGCTTCTTCCGGGACTGATTTATTTTATTATGTTCCGTTATGTACCGATGGGTGGGCTGGTAATCGCATTTAAGGACTATAGTCCTTTCCGAGGTATTGCAAACAGTCCGTGGGTTGGCCTGCAGCAGTTTCAGAAGTTTTTTGAAACTCCGGATTTTTTCCGACTGTTGCGTAATACATTGGGTATTAACCTGTTGCAGCTGGTGCTGTATTTCCCGGCTCCGATCATCCTGGCACTGCTGATGAACGAAGTACGACACAGTGCCTACAAACGTCTGGTACAAACGATGGTTTACGTACCACACTTTGTATCGTGGGTTATTGTAGCCAGCTTAACTTATCAGCTGTTTAATGTAACGGATGGTGCTTTCAACTATATTGTGAAAGCAATCACAGGAACAACAGTAGATATTCTGTCGAAATCCGGAGCCTTTTGGGGCTTGATCGTAGGCCAGGATATCTGGCGTGAGACCGGTTACGGAACGATCATCTTTTTAGCGGCGCTTTCCGGTGTAGACCAGGAAATGTATGAAGCAGCCAGAATTGATGGTGCAAACCGCCTGCAGCTGACCTGGTACATCACGTTACCGGCAATACGTAACACTATCATCACAATGCTGATCCTGCGTATCGGCGGAATGCTTAACACCGGTTATGAGCAGATCTTTCTTATGAGAAACGATCTGAATATGGAGATGGCGGATGTGTTTGATACCTATATTTATACACGAGGTATTAAAAACGGCCAATATTCTTTCTCCACCGCTGCCGGTATGTTCAAATCTGTCGTTGGTATGGTCCTGGTGTTCGGATCTGATAAACTCGCCAAGAAGTTTGGTGAGAGCGGTCTGTACTAAGGAGGAGAATTATGGCACAACAAGGCAAAATTAAGATCGAAACGATCAAAGAAAAAAAGTATGTCAACTGGGGACGGATCGTAGATGTGATCATTTATCTGATCCTTGGGCTGATCGCCCTTTCTACAGTGCTTCCGTTTTTGTATGTACTGGCCGGATCCTTCGCAACCGAGAAAGAGTTGACGGAAAAAGCATTTTTTATCGTACCTAGTGTGTGGTCAACGAATGCGTATAAGTATGCGGTTCGTTCTGCCAACATCCTGCGTGGTCTGCGAAACTCTGTGATCTTAACCATTATGGGTACATCCCTTTGTATGGTATTCACTTTGTTATTCGCATACCCGATGTCCAAAACACATTTGCGTGGCCGTGGTTTTCTGATGAATATGGTTATTATCACGATGCTCTTCAGCGGCGGAATGATCCCCTGCTATATCGTGTATAACGCATACGGCCTGTATGATACCTATTGGGCACTGGTACTCCCGGCTTTGATCAGCCCGTTCAATATGATCATCGTAAAGAAGTTCTTCCAGGAACTGCCTTCTGAATTGGAAGAAGCAGCATATATGGACGGATGTACCGACCTGATCACATTCGTCAAGATCGCACTTCCGCTTTCCAAGCCGGTGATAGCGTCCATTTCCCTGTTCTATGGAGTAGGGTTCTGGAATGACTACTTTGCTTCTATGATCTATCTGAAGTCGGCGGAGAAGTTCCCGATCCAGATCCAGCTGCGCTCCATCATCCTGCTGACATCACAGGTATCCGACGCTATGATGGATTACTACGATATGAACGGTGCGCCGCCTGATAAGGCAGTAAAAATGGCCTGCACCGTTATCGCAACCCTTCCGATCCTTTTGATCTATCCTTTTGTACAGAAGTATTTTACAAAGGGTGTTATGGTCGGAGCAGTAAAAGGATGATGCAGAATAAAAATGCGTAAAATATAATTTTTCATATAGTTATGTGAGTCGTTTTTGCTCACATAACTGTATGGATGCGGTGAACAACCGTATCTACAAAAGACAGTGGCTGTTTTAGAAGAAATTCTAAACCACATATAACAACCAAGGAGGTTTCAAATGAAAAAGAAGATTTTGCAGCGAATTTTTGCGGTATCATTAACCGCAGCAATGGTGGTTGGTTCTGCCGGATGCGGAAAGCAGACCACGCCGCCCGCAGGAGGCGGTAGTTCCACGGATCCTACTACCACAGTAGGTGCTGAGGCACAGCGTCAGACGGTCACCTTTATGACACTGGATTTCAATGCCGGCGCATCTAATACCGGTGAGTACGCAGAGGAGATCAAGTCCAAACTGGAAGACTATGTGAATGCGGATCTGGAGATCGAGTGGGTGCTGAATGATGTTGCAACAGAGAAGACGACTCTGGCTCTGGCAAACCCCGCTACCATGCCGATGATCATGACCTACAGCGGTGAGATGACCGGCCAGATCGTAAATGCAGCAAGAGCGGGTGCATTCGTAAATCTGAACGACTACATCTGGGATGCTGAGAAGTATCCGAACCTGTCACAGTTAAACAAGAATGTCGCACTGAATCTGACCGTAGATGGTCAGCTGATCGGTATTCCCCGTACTCGTGACATTGGTCGTTACGGACTGTCCTATCGTCAGGACTGGGCAGAGGCAGTAGGTATTACAACACCGCCGAAGACCGTAGATGATGTGTACGATATGTTCTACAAGTTTACCTACAACGATCCGGATGGTAACGGTATTGACGACACCTTTGGTATGGAAATGACTTCCTATACCGGTCCGTTTGATATCGTACAGACCTGGTTTGGCTGCGGTAACAAGTGGGCAGAAGTAGATGGAAAACTGATCCCGGTGCATATGCAGAAAGAGTATATCGAGGCACTCGATTGGCTGCGTAAGGTATACGAGGATGGCCTGATGCCGCAGGATTGGGTTTCCAGAACCACAGACACCTGGGCAAATGGCTGTAAGACCGGTGAATCCGGCGTTTACATCGATGTTATGGATGGTGGCCGTCGTATCTGGGACTACTTCGTAAACGAGAGCACCTATACTCCGTCCGTAGTAAATCCGGAAGAACCGGCATCGATGAACCTGCTGGGCGCAGTTAACGGCAAGACTCTGGCAACTTCCGGCTATAACGGATACTTCACCTTGAGTGCATCTACCTGCGATACTCCGGAAAAGATCGAAGCGGCGCTGACCGTACTGGATCGCATCAACGATAACGATGTTCGTCTGCTTTGCGAATACGGTCTGGAAGGCATCAACTGGGAACGCGACGAGAACGGCAACCTGGTAGACCTGGATAAGGAAGATACCGCTCTGGCAAACAACTACATGGGCTTCAATCAGATGATCCCGATGATTCCGCGTATCACCGTGCAGCCTTCTGCAGCAACAAATGAGCGTACGGAAAGACAGGCAGAGGTTTATCTGGAGAATGAGGCAGTTGCAGTATTCAACCCGGCACTTCCGTACCTGGCAAACAGCGCAACTTACTCTGATGTAGGCGCAACCCTGGAAGACATCATCAATCAGGCAAGAACACAGTATATCTGTGGTCAGATCGATAAGGATGGCCTGCAGGCAGCTGCAGATCAGTGGCTGGCACAGGGTGGACAGCAGATCATTGATGAAGTGAACTCGCAGAAGTCCTTCAATAACTCCATGCAGGGGCAGTAATACATAGAAAGTTTGATTTTGAGGGGCTGTCACACTATGTGGCAGCCTTTCTTTGAAAGAAAAGGAGAACGCTTTATGATCCTGTTAGATTTTAACAGAAAACAACTGGAAGATACCATCGATAAGATCGTGGAACGCACCATGCGTATGGACATGACCTGGGATTGGCCATGTGGTGTCGCATACTAC
>JAFWRC010000256.1 GCA_017508825.1 Lachnospiraceae bacterium | reverse complement strand
ATGCAGCGGTTCTGACGTACGAGAAGAATATGATGACCTCAGAAGTGTTCTGGTATGAGAAGATGCATAAGCACACGGACATCCTGTGCCCGCAGATTTATGTATCGGATTTTTCAAAAGAGATCATAGGGAGCAACTGCTTTATTATGCAGCTGATGGATGGGGAGCCGCTCTGGGCGGTGGATTTTTCACCGGCGGAATATGAAAATGTTCAGAAACAGAAGATCGGGATGCTGGTAAAGATACACCGGATCCAAAATGAAAAATTCGGATATTTACAGTCGGGACTTTACGATACATGGTATGAAGCATTAAGAGCTATGGCATCCGCGCTGGTTTCCGATTGTAAAGCACTGGGATATGAAACTCCGGACGGAGAGAAATTTATCGGGCTTATCGATAAGCATGAGAAACTGCTGCGGCAAGTGCCCTGCAGAATGGTCAATTTTGATCTCTGGGACAGCAATGTCTTATACAGCAACGGAAAGATCTGCTGGATCGATCCGGAGCGCGGCTTCTGGGGAGATCCGGCAGCAGACTTTATCACGCTTGGTCTGGGCCAGAAGTCACCGCTGTCTGCCAAGCAAAAAGAACTTGAAATATACAATGAGACGGCGGAAGAAAAGATCGTTCTTTCTAAGGAAACGGAGATACGGTATGCGCTTGCCGTATGTTATCTGGCCCTGATCGAGGAAGTGGAGAAATATGTCCGGTATGAACCGGAGGAACCCAATTACATAAGAAACACTGTCGATGCGCGCGCAATGTATGATATGGCGTTTGCAATCCTATAGCTGATCATAACAGATTACAGGGACGGTTCTATGGCTTGGAATGAGCCGGAGAACCGTCCCTGTGGCTTTAGCCGCCGTCACTTTTTCTTTCAACCGATACGACACATGACATAGCCAGATAGCTGTCAATGATACTCTGAAAATCCATAGGCCTGCCTCCTTAAGAATTATGCCGGTTAAGAAATATAAATATTATTATATCACATTTTCTGACGTTAGGAAAGCAATGCAAAATCCGGCTGCCGGAAAGAAAACGATATGGTCCCTGCTAGATCGATCCGGCTAAACGCTCAGCCAGTAAGCCGATCCGTTCATAGGTAATGATCTGACAGATCCGGTCGGTAGCCTTCCCGAATTTGCGGTACAGGAAGTTGAATAACAGATATGCGGCACGGATCTCTTTTGCATCCGGAAGCCGGCGGATGATATTCTTAAAACTGTAGATATCTTTATAGATCTGCAGATATCCCCGGTACAGTTCCTGTTTTGTCATGCCTTTCGGCTCGAAAACCACATGGGCCGTATTGTAAAGAGACAGATCATCGGTCAGGATCCTTCCGTCTGCTTTCATACGGTCGTAGAGCGCGGTTCCGGGATAAGGTGTCAGGATATGGGAAGTCACGGTCTCAATCTTATTCTTTAGGATCCAGTCCAAAGTTGTTTTGAAGGTATCGGTGGTATCACCGTCGAGACCGAAGACGAAACTCGCATTGATCATAATGCCTCTGGAATGGATCGCTTTGATCACCTTTTCATATTCATGTGTGTGATTCTGGACTTTATGTACACCGCTTACAGCAGCCGGATTGATGCTTTCAAAGCCGATAAAGAGGCTTTGGCACCCGGAACGCTTCATCAGATCCAGCAATTCTTCATCAAAGGCGGCATTGATCGATACCGCTGCACTCCATTTCAAGTGCATCGGACTTATGACCTTCAGAAAATGCTTGGTCCATTTCGGATTCCCGGCAAAATTATCATCGATAAACATGATGTGTCGGGAACGGACCGCTTTAATGTCTGCAAGCACATCTTTGATCTTACGGTTGACGTATTGGCGGTTTTTGGCGCTGTTATAACAGAAATCGCAGCGAAAGGGACATCCCCGGCTGGTATGAACCACATTACAGTACAGATATTCACCTTTTTTCAGGAAGTCATAAGCAGGAGATACAATCTGATCACCGGTAAGCGGGTTTTGACAGCGGTAAACCGGCTTTAACGTATGGTTCAGATAATCCTGCAGGATCTGCGGCCATGTTCCTTCCGCAGCACCGATACATAGTACATCAAACGCATCTTTGGGGATGGTTTCGTATGAAGTGGTGATATGGATCCCGCCGGCAACCACAATGCATCCCTTTCTCCGAAAACGTTTCGCGATACGGATGGCACGCGGAAGTGTATCGACCGTAACGGATATGCCGACGATATCCGGGGTATCCGAATAGTCGATGCTGCAGATATTCTCGTTCTCCAGTTTCACATCATGGTCTTTGCGAACCAGATTTACGATCGTCAAAAGACCAAGTGGCGGTGCCATATGCAGCTTTAAGCCGGTATCCATCGGACGCCGGAGCATTTTGGGCTGTATCAGTTTGATCTGCAGTCGTCTCATAATTATCGCGTATCCTTTATCCTGTTATTTTTTACATAGTTTATCATGGGAAAGATAGGAAGACAATGTCATCGTGTGAACTACGGGTTTTATCGCGTAAACGGGTCCGTAAGACAGTTCTTGGGAATAAGGCGACATTGTACCGGTTCTGTGATATTATATTATCTGTGTGAAAGAATAAAGACCCGAAAGGACCGGGAGCTGTTATTGAAGAGAAGAGGTACAGCGTATGAAATTTCTGCTGGTAGCGGTAAATGCGAAGTATATCCATTCCAATCCGGCCATCTATTCCCTGTATGCGTATGCAAAAGACCGGTATGAACAGGAGATGGAGATCGCAGAATATACGATCAATCAGCGCGCGGAGGACATCCTTGCGCAGCTGTATGAAAAGAAGCCGGATGCAGTCGGCTTTTCCTGTTATATCTGGAATTGGAACATGGTCTGTGAGCTGCTGGAAAACCTGTCCAAGGTGCTGCCGGATACGGATATCTGGCTGGGCGGACCGCAGGTCAGTTACAACGCGCCGCAGATCCTTGCGGAGTTTCCGAATATCAAAGGGATCATGATCGGAGAGGGGGAAGAAACCTTCCGCGAACTGATGGGGAGGTATACAGAGCAGCGTACAGAAGATCTTTCGGATGTGGCAGGGCTGTGTCTGCGAACCGGGTTTACGGCAGGTCGTGAGATCACGGATCTGAGCCGGCTGCCGTTTCTCTATCAGAATACGGATACCTTTGCCAACCGTATTCTGTATTATGAGAGCAGCCGCGGTTGTCCGTACCGCTGCAGTTACTGCCTGTCTTCCATAGATAAGAAGGTCCGGCTCCGTGATATGGAACTGGTGAAGCGGGAACTGGATTTCTTTCTGAAGAACCGGGTGAAACAGGTGAAGTTTGTGGACCGGACATTTAACTGTGTTCACGAACACGCGATGGCGATCTGGCAGTACCTGTATGAAAATGATAACGGGATCACCAATTTTCATTTTGAGATCTCAGCGGATATCATAAACGAAGAAGAGATCGCGCTGTTGGGAAAACTGCGGCCCGGACAGGTGCAGCTGGAGATCGGCGTGCAGTCGGTCAACGAACAGACACTGGCAGCCATCAACCGCAGGATGAACCTGGAACGTCTGGAAAAAGTGGTTGCTGCGATACGGAAAAACCGCAATATCCATCAGCATCTGGATCTGATCGCCGGGCTGCCCTATGAAGATTATGAGAGTTTCCGGGTGTCGTTTGACCGCGTATATGCGATGCGGCCGGACCAGCTGCAGCTGGGATTTTTGAAGGTGCTGAGCGGTGCGCCGATCTCGCTGCAGACCGAAGAATACGGGATCGCCTATACCGAACAGCCGCCTTACGAAGTATTGTATACCAGGTGGCTTTCTTTTGCGGAGGTGATCCGCTTAAAGAAAGTGGAGGAAATGGTAGAAGAGTACTACAACAGCTGTCAGTTCGGGCATGTACTGCCGTTTCTGGAAGGCGCTTTTTCTTCCCCTTTTACGATGTTTGAAACAATGGCGGAGTATTACGAAGAGAAGGGGTATTATCTCAACAGTCCGGCCCGGGCGTACCGGTATGAGATTCTGCTGGATTTCGCGGAGCGATACGATCCCGGAAAGAGAGACGTCTATATTGAACTGCTGACGTATGATCTGTATCTTCGTGAGAACCTAAAGAGCCGCCCGGCATTCTGCAGGGATCTGACGGAGGAGGGATATAAAAGCTACCGGCGTGCTTTCTATAAAGAGGAAGAGAAAACAAGGCGGTATCTTCCGAGCCTGCGGGAATATGACGGAAGGCAGCTCTCGGGAATGACGCATCTGGAACCCTTCGTCTATCCCGTATGGGATACGGCGGAGCTTCTTAGGCGGAGAACGGAGCCGCAGATTGCAAAAAATCCCAAAGAGCAGTATATTTTATTTGATTATTCCGAACGGGATCCGCTGTCCGGGGAAGGAAGAACACAGATCCTGTAAAAAAACATTGCTTATCGGAGAGAGCGGGGAAAGGATGTAAAATGAAAAAGATCATTAAATTGTGTGTAGCCCTGGCACTCATGTTTGTCATGTGCGTAGCAGAACCGGTGGCATCCCTTAGCGTGTGGGCTGCCGGAAACTATGAACCGGCCGGCTTCGGATTTTCCGGCAAAGTGTTTCTGATCGGGGACTCCACGGTCAGTTATTACAGTGAAGCGCAAAGTAAGGAGTTGGGCGACCGTTATGGCTGGGGAATGAAACTCGCAGATTATTTTACCGGTGTCACGGTAGAAAATCTTGCGATAGGCGGAACCAGTTCCCGGACCTTCTTACAGCAGGGAAATTACACAAAACTGGAGAATGAACTGGGAAGCGGGGATTACTTATTTATCCAGTTCGGTCATAACGATGAGTACCTTAGCTCGGCGTATCGCTGCACCTATCCGCTGCTGGATCCGGAAACACTGGATGAAGAAGGAAAGAATGCAGAGGGACAGTATTCCTATGAATTTTTCCTGAAAAAATATATTGCGCTGGCAAAAGAAAAAGGTGCTGTTCCGGTATTGGT
>JAFWRC010000255.1 GCA_017508825.1 Lachnospiraceae bacterium | reverse complement strand
TACGGATCTACCACGCGCACGCGGTTGAAGCCCATAGCTCTGCACAATGCTTCCAGATCGATCTTGCCTGCCGGATCCCCCTTGATGTTGTAGCCGGTGGTCGGGTTCTGCTGATGGCCCGTCATACCGGTGATGGAGTTATCCAGAATGATCACCGTCGAATTGGACTGGTTGTATGCGATGTTTGCCAGACCGGTCATACCGGAATGCATAAAGGTAGAGTCACCGATCACGGCAACGGTCTTGCCCTCGTTTGCGCCTTCCCCGGCAATGTTGTAGCCGTGGATCGCACTTACGGAAGCGCCCATGCACAGTGTCATATCAATGGCAGACAGCGGAGCCACAGCCCCCAGCGTGTAGCAGCCGATATCACCGAGAACGGTGCACTTATTCTTATTCAATGTATAGAACAGACCTCTGTGCGGGCAGCCTGCACACATTACAGGCGGGCGCATCGGAATGGTATCTTCTACGGCATTGCCGGAAGGAACTTCTTTTCCGAAAGCTCCACGCAGCATATTCTGGGAGAACTCGCCTTCCAGCGGCAGGATATCCTTGCCGGATACGGTCAGGCCCAGAGCCTTGCAGTGGTTCTCGATGATCGGATCCAGTTCTTCCACAACCACCAGCTTCTCTACTTTGGAAGCGAAGTCCTTGATCATTTTCTCCGGCAGCGGATTGACCATACCGAGCTTCAGTACGGATACGCTGTCACCAAACACTTCTTTGACATACTGATAGGAAGTGGAGTGCGTGATGATACCGATGGCGGTACCGCCCATCTCCACACGGTTGATCCCGGAAGTCTCGGACCACTCCCGCAGCTTGCGGGTACGCTCCTCTACAAAAGGATGACGACGGATCGCATTGCCCGGCATCATTACATACTTCGGGATGTTTTTTTCATACGCCTTACGCTCCGGTACCACACGCTCGGAAGTCTCTACCACCGACTGGCTGTGTGCCACACGGGTACACATCTTCATGATGACCGGCGTATCGAAATCTTCGGAGATCTGATAAGCGATCTTTGCAAATTCCAGAGCTTCTTTGGAATCGGACGGCTCCAGCATCGGCACCTTCGCCGCGATCGCGTGATGCCGGGAATCCTGCTCATTCTGGGAAGAATGCATACCTGCATCGTCCGCCACGCAGATCACCACGCCGCCGTTCACGCCCGTATAGGACATGGTATAGAGCGGGTCTGCTGCCACGTTCAAACCTACATGTTTCATACCGCAGAACGAACGTCTGCCGGATAAGGATGCGCCAAAAGCCGCCTCCATCGCTACTTTTTCATTGGGTGCCCATTCGCAGTAGATCTCGTCATACTTTGCTGCTTCTTCGGTCACTTCGGTACTGGGTGTTCCGGGATAAGAGGAAACAAAACAGCAGCCTGCTTCATACAGACCACGGGCAAAGGCTTTGTTTCCCAACATCAGTTCCTTCATCTTCCTGCCTCTCCTTTATCTTTCTTGCGCCGGGAATCCGAAAAAAATCCCGGTATATTAACACTAAAGGTTTAGTTTATCACATTTCCGTTCTGCGGTAAATACGGGATTTTTAATAATCCCGGATCTCTACCGCCCGCTCGATCTGCGTTCCGTTGACTTCGATCTCCTGCCGGCCGTTGATCATCCGTACGCGGTCTGCCGATGCCAGCGTATCCTTCCCGCTGTTATTCCGCAGCCGGATGCGAAGATCCCCATCGAGGAATTCCGCATCGGTGTCCTCCGTATTGCCGCCAAAAGCAAATACATTCTTTCCCCGTGCTTCCATCCGGACCATCGCAGTATCGATGCGAAACTCTGTCCTGCCGTTCCAGGCTCCTACCACAGCAGAATTGTTTGCCTGCACATCCAGCCGGGCATTGGAATGCCGGATCAGGACATCGGCCGCCGGCCCGAAAGCCGTTCCGAGAGCCACCTGCGTATCTCCGCCCATCATACAGGTGATCGTCGCACGATCCACCGTCACCTTCGCCTCCTGCTCCAGGCTTCCGGCAAAGACCGCTTTGGCTACATTGATATCCCCCCGCATATCACAGTTCTGGATGTACAGCTCGACCGGCACCGAAACAGCACCGATCCCCACTCCGTTACTGCCGTTGATATCGATCAGATATCTGCCGCTGTATATAAAGATCTCACCACCGAGCCCGGAACCGATCCCCAGACCTTTCTGGCCGTTCATGACGATCCGAAGCATGCCGTCATGATAAAACTCCAATTTGCCATGTTTTTCCGTCCAGCTGTTTCCGATACCGTAATAATCATTCTCGTCCACGCGGATCTCCAGATCACCGTCACCTTCCAGACGCAGCTCCGCACCTTCCGGCACCAGGATACCGCCACCCCGCAGATGGTTCTCTCCGGCCAGTGCCAACACCACCGAGCAGTCCGCGCCGATATCGATACACGGCCGGCTCTTGATATTCGTAAACGATACATTCTCCAGTGTGATGCGTCCTCGATATCCGCTGCGTACCTCGAGATGGATGTCTGTCTTCTTTCCGGGAGTACCGACGATCGTGATATCACGATAGATCTTCTCCCCGCCTTCCACCAGGATCGTATTAAAACTGTCCTTCATCAGACCGCTTAAGAGTACACGCCCGATACGGCCTGCCGTATATACCCGGTGTTCCGAACCGTCCTGCCGTTCCCTCTGGTACCGCAGGATCTCCGATTTCGGCCGCTCATCAATACTCTGCAGCACTTCGGGATTCGGCCTTGCCGTATAGTAGCCCTGGATCAGATCCACGCCCAGATGGATCACGGTCTGCAGTTCCTCCGTGGTCTCTACGCCTTCGGCAAGAGCCATAATGCCGTTTTCGTGGGAAAACTCCACGATCTCACGCACAAAATGCTGTTTCTGCGGATTATCTTGAATGCCGGACAAAAGCGACCGGTCGATCTTTACATACTGCGGCATATAGCGGAGCAGATTGGCGATATTGGAATACCCTGTTCCGTAATCGTCTACCGCCGTATTGATCCCCAGTTCTTTATAACGGATCTTCATCGCCTCCAGCGCGGCATCATCCAATTCCGCTTCTTCCGTCAGCTCCACGACTGCGGTTGCGGAATGAACTTTCAGCTCCCGGTCCACCTTTTCCTTATCTGTCTCATCCAGGGTGGTTCCCGGGATACTGTTGATAAAAAGCCGCTTCCCTTCAAACAGTTCCGAATGTTCTTTCAGATAATTCAGTACATTCAGAAACGTCAGGCGCTCCACATCATCCAGCCGGTTCATCAGTCCGGCGTAACGGATGATCTGTAACGGGGATATCTTCTTTTCCGTCTTTGCGCGCATCAGCGCTTCATACGCATAGATATCACCGTCTTTTGCATTTACGATCGGCTGGAAGAAATAGTTGAAGAGGTTCTCATCCAGCAGCCGCTCCACTTCCCTCATATCCTCGCGCTCGGCTTCCGTCAGTTCCTGCATTTCGGCCTTACGTTTCCGTTCCGGAACTGCCTCCTGCCAGTCACCGGCGCCATTCTGCCTCTGCATTTTTGCAGTCTCCACACGCCGGATCACTTCCAGGCCGCTTGCCACCAGCCGGATCCAGCAACGGTATGACCGGTCATACCCGAACACTCCCCTTCCGTACCGGGCCACGGCATATCCAAAGCAGCCCGCCTCAAAAAAGACCGGGGTAAAGATCCATGCTCTCGGATGCTCAGATTCCTCATTCAGTTCCGGAAGCATCTCTTTTGTTGAAAACGTCTTCTGCAGACTGACTTCCCCGTCCGCACCCTCGCCTCCGTAATGAATGGCATGCAGCATCGTCGGTGTGTATCCCGCCTGGAACAGACGGCTTTCCGTGATGCCGCCCGGCATCAGCCACTGGTCATTCAAACACAGGTCAAAACCCTCGATCGGCTGCAGCTGGTAAATATAGTAGTACACGATATGCAAAAAGTCCGCAAACGTACTCTGCATCAGCAGGTCTTCCGTCATCTCGTTCGTTGCAGACATAAAACCATCCGTGGACAATTCGCTTCGCCAATG
>JAFWRC010000254.1 GCA_017508825.1 Lachnospiraceae bacterium | reverse complement strand
GGCTGAACTTTATGTTCGTACCGGCGGTTTTGCACAAGAGCACGGCTACAAGACCGTAGTGCTGAACTTCCGTGATATCGGTTACGGCGATATGTGGGATCCGCTGGCACTGCCGTACGAGTACTATCGTACCGGCCGCCGCGACGAAGCAAACAATCTGGTAAACGACCTTGCTGCTACGCTTTCCGCACGTCAAAAGGAAAACACCACTGACCTGCTCTATCCGTTGATGGCAGAAACTCTGCTGACCGCAAATATGTATCTGCTCTTCGAAGCTGCTGCAGCTGAGAATGCAGTTAATATGCGAAGCCTTACCGCTCTCTGCTCACAGGCAGCTCTCGAGTCCTTAAAGACTCTGGCCGGTAAGATGAGCACACAGAACACCATCGGTATGTTGTTCAAGGGTACATTGCTCGGTGAGAATGAGAAGACCATTTCTTCCATTATGTCAGTGCTTTACGGTATGGTTTCCATCTTCAACCTGAACAAGCGTCTGACCGATATGCTCTGCCACAACACTTTCGATATCCGTATGTTCGGTCACGAAAAGACCGCTGTATACGTAATCGTACCCGATGAAAAAACAACCTGCCACTTCCTGGTAACCATGTTTATCAAGCAGGTATACGAAATCCTGATCGGTGAAGCTCAGCGTCAGGCAAGTCTCGCGCTTCCGATCCGTGTAAACTTCGTACTCGACGAGTTCTGTAACATCCCGAAGGTACCGGATATGCCTTCCATGATCTCCGCAGCTCGTTCCCGTAACATGAGATTCTACCTGGTTGTACAGTCTCTGCATCAGCTGAAGGGACGTTACGGCGAGGATGCAGATACCATCAAGGGTAACTGCGATAACTGGATCTTCCTGACCTCCCGTGAGCGTGACCAGCTCAACGAAATGAGCTTCCTTTGCGGTGAGATCGATGCCTGGGGCCCGGGCGGCGCAGAGAAGCGCAAGCTGATCTCCGTAACCGAGCTGCAGCGTTTCAGCAAGGAGAAAGGTGAGTGCCTGATCCTGCACGGTCGTGAATATCCGTTCATCACCTATATGGCAGATATCGATCAGTACCCTGCATTCTCCAACTACAAGGTTGTGCCGATCCCTCCGATCGAGATCAAGTCGCCGCCTACCTTCGACGTTATCAAGTTTACGACGAAGTTCGCGTTCATCGCAGATGGTGTACCGTTCGCTAATCCGGACTAAAAAACAAAATGCAACCGCCCCGGTCATCGACCGGGGCGGTCTTTCGTTACCCCAAAACCAGGGAGGGAAAACCATGGGGACGGACCTCTTGGTACTAAAGTACCAGGAGGTCCGTCCCCATGGTTTTCCAGCGCTCTCAAAAGGAAAGCAAGGATTACATCAACTATTCGCTGCTTCCTTCATACTCTTTACATACGCTCCTACCGGGCCGGCTGAGTCCTTGCCGTGTTCTGCAATGATGCGCACGATCGCAGAGCCTACGATCACACCATCGGATACTGCTGCCATCTCCTTTGCCTGCTTCGGATTGGAGATACCGAAACCGATGGCACAGGGAATGTCGCTGTAGGTACGCACCTTCTCGATCATAGCTGCCACATTGGTCGTGATGGTCTCGCGCACGCCGGTGACACCCAGAGAGGATACGCAGTACAGGAAACCTTCTGCGCTTTTTGCGATACGTTCAATCCGGTCTTCCGAAGTAGGCGCGATCATATTGATCAGATCGATGCCATACTTCCTGCAGGTATCGCGGATTTCATCACTCTCCTCAAAAGGCAGATCCGGAATGATAATACCATCAATGCCGCAATCCTGACAATTTGCCAGGAACTTCTCGTTCCCGTAGGAAAACACCGGATTGTAATAAGTCATAAACACCATCGGGATCTGCGTCTTCTCCCGTACCCGCTTTACCATAGCAAACAGGTCATCCGTTGTCACACCGCCGGAGAGCGCTCTCTCATCGGCCGCCTGGATCACAACGCCTTCCGCAATGGGATCTGAGAAAGGAACTCCGATCTCGATCAGATCTGCACCATTTGCTTCCATTTCGAAGATCAGTTTCTCGGTAGTCGCGATATCCGGATCTCCGCCCGTCAGAAACGGGATAAATGCCTTGCCGTTTTCAAATGCTTTTTTTATTCTACTCATAGATCTGCACTCCTCTGTATCTTGCAATTGCCGCTACGTCCTTGTCACCGCGTCCGGAAACCGTGACGACGATGATCTTATCCTTCCCCATGGTCGGTGCCAGTTTTCTCGCATATGCGATGGCATGTGCGCTCTCTACTGCCGGGATGATGCCCTCGGTGCGGGAAAGGTACTCAAATGCCTCTACCGCTTCCACATCCGTGATCGGCACATACTGTGCACGACCGGTATCGTGAAGCATTGCGTGTTCCGGTCCGATGCCCGGATAATCCAAGCCTGCGGAAATAGAGTATACTTCATCGATCTGACCATACTTGTTCTGGCAGAATAAGGACTTCATACCGTGGAAAACACCCAGACGGCCATTGGCGATCGTTGCAGCATTCCGCGGGGTATCTGCGCCCTCACCGGCCGCCTCACAGCCGATCAGCTGTACTTCCTTATCATTTACAAACTCATAGAAGCTGCCCATGGCATTACTGCCGCCGCCAACGCAGGCGATCACGGCATCCGGAAGGCGTCCTTCCTTTTCCTTCAGCTGCTCCTTGATCTCTTTGCCGATGATCTTCTGGAAGTCACGCACGATGGTCGGGAAGGGATGCGGCCCCATAACAGATCCCAACACATACAGTGTATCGTCCATACGGCCGGCCCATTCGCGCATCGCCTCGTTTACGGCATCCTTGAGTACCTGTGTACCGCTGGTTACCGCGTGTACCTTAGCACCCAGCAGCTCCATACGGTACACATTCAGCGCCTGACGGTCCGTATCGATCTTGCCCATAAAGATCTCACATTCCAGCCCCATCAGTGCCGCCGCAGTCGCCGTAGCCACACCGTGTTGTCCTGCACCGGTCTCGGCAATGACTCTGGTCTTGCCCATCTTCTTGGCCAGCAGCACCTGTCCCAAAACGTTGTTGATCTTATGGGAACCGGTGTGGTTTAAGTCCTCACGCTTCAGATAGATCTTTGCTCCGCCCAGATCCTTTGTCATTTTTTCTGCATAGTACAGACGGGAAGGTCTGCCTGCATACTCGCTGTACAGACGGTTCAGTTCTGCCTGAAACTCCGGATCTTTCTATGCTGCCAGGTATGCTTCTTCCACTTCCTTCAGCACCGGCATCAGTGTCTCGGGAACATACTGTCCGCCGAACTGTCCAAATCTTCCTTTCTTCTCCATTTTGTTTCCTCCTGATTTTTTCTGCTTTATTCTGCAAAGATAATTATGTACGCATAAAATAGCGTTCTGCTTGCAGAACGCTCGCGCCGAGCGCGGTTGCGACAGCAACACATTCCTTGCGCGCGATAGATGATTTTCTTACGGTTTTACCGTTAGAAAATCACTATGCGTAACGCAGCGAAGAAGTGCGCATCCCCCGGCGGGC
>JAFWRC010000253.1 GCA_017508825.1 Lachnospiraceae bacterium | reverse complement strand
GCGGCTTACGGCGCGGTAGGAGAAGGTATCCCGCCTTATGAGATCAAGCAGGTGGTGACCGTTGTGAAGGCATATACTTCCTCGGTCGGCGGCGGTGATTTCGTATCCGAGATCTTCGGCGAAGATGCAGATAAACTGCGTACCCATGGAGGTGACGGCGGTGAGTTTGGCGCAACCACAGGACGTCCGCGTCGTGTAGGCTGGTTTGACTGTGTGGCATCCAAGTACGGCTGCCGTCTGCAGGGCACCACGGATGTGGCATTTACCGTGCTGGATATCTTAAACTATCTGGATGAGATCCCGGTATGCGTGGGCTATGAGATCGACGGCAAGGTGACTACGGACTTCCCGGTAACCCCGAAAATGGCAGGTGCAAAGCCGGTACTGAAGGTACTGCCGGGCTGGAAGGATATTGACATCCGCGGGATCAAGAAGTACGAGGATCTGCCGGAGAACTGCCGCAAGTATGTGGAATTCATCGAAGAGCAGATCGGCTTTCCGATCACGATGATCTCCAACGGACCGGCTCGTGAGGACATCATCTATCGTGAGAGTCCGCTGAAGAAATAAATATTTGAAAAACAGGTAGTTAGTAATGCTTTGGATTGGTTTGACGCTCTTTTACGGAGTGGTAAAGGGCGTTCGTGAGATCGTAAAAAAGAAATCCTTTGAGAAAAGTACCCTTATGGAGGTACTTTTCTTTTATACATTGATCGGGTTTGTGCTGCTTTGCGCGATGCAGCTTTTGTATCCGGAGGCCGGAGAGATCGGCGGGATGACGGCAGATCTGTATGGCCTGGTGGCGCTCAAATCCTTTATCATCTTTGTGGCCTGGCTGTGCGGTTTTAAGGCGGTCAAAGAGATCCCCATCAGCGTCTACGGCGTACTGGATCTGTCACGGGTATTGTTCTCGACCATGCTCGGTGTGCTGGTGCTGCACGAGGCGATGCGCGGCAACCAGGTAGCCGGATTGTGTATGGTGGCAGCCGGTCTGATCGCACTGCGCTTTGAGAAACCGTGGCGGGAGAAACGGGAGGCAAAGAAAGCGCCGGCAAAGGCAACGGGTGAAGCAGATGCCGCAGAGCAGGAGGCGGATGCGGAGGTAAAAGCAGGATCCGAAGAGACCACGCATCCCGAACATGTGGAACCGAAAGAAAAGGGAAATACCATCGTTTTCATCGTCATGGCGTTTCTGTCCGCTTTATTGAACGCTATGAGCGGTACCATGGACAAGATCCTGACCAAAGACATCAGTCCGGCACAGCTTCAGTTCTGGTATATGCTTTTCCTGCTGGTGATGTATGCGGCATACATTCTCGTAACCCGTACAAAGCTGAACGTGATACGGGCATTGAAAAACTACTGGATCTGGATCCTGAGTATTTTATTTATCTTTGCGGACCGGGCACTGTTTATTGCCAACCAGATCCCGGATTCCAGGGTGACGGTCATGACGCTGCTCAAACAGGCAGGTTGTATCGTGACGATCCTGGCCGGCAAGTTTGTGTTTAAGGAAAAAGGCATCGGTTATAAGCTGTGCTGTGCCGCCGTGATCATCGCCGGCATCGTGATCGGCTCGATCAAATGAGATTACCTGCTTTCGCAAGGGGAAGGTGGCGCGTCAGCGCCGGATGAGGTGTTATCGTAAACATAGAAAGGAAAAGATTATCTATGGGTCTTCTTGACGGTTTAAATGACAGACAATACGAAGCGGCGAGCCATGTAGACGGCCCGCTTCTGATCATAGCGGGTGCAGGCTCCGGCAAGACCAGAGTGCTGACGCACCGTGTGGCATACCTGATCAGCGAGATCGGCGTGAAGCCTTACAATATCATGGCCATCACCTTTACCAATAAGGCGGCCGGGGAGATGCGCGAACGTGTGGACAAGATCGTGGGAGAAGGCTCCGAAGGCGTGTGGGTCATGACCTTCCATGCCACCTGCGTGCGTCTGCTGCGGAGACATATCGACCAGATCGGCTATGACAATTCTTTTACCATTTACGATACCGATGACAGCAAGTCGGTGATGAAACAGGTCTTCAAGAAACTGCAGATCGATCCGAAGATGCTCAAGGAAGCCACTGTGCTGCGGGAGATCTCCAATGCCAAGAACGAACTGCTTGGCCCCAGAGAGTACGCAGAGCTGAATGAGCGCGATTACAGCAAGCACAAGATCATCCAGGCGTATAACGAGTATCAGGATATCCTGCGCAGCAACAATGCGCTGGATTTTGATGACCTGCTGCGTATGACGGTCTATCTCTTCCAGGCGTGTCCGGAAGTGCTGGAGAACTACCGGAATCGCTTCCAGTACATCATGGTGGATGAGTACCAGGATACCAACAACGCCCAGTTTGAACTGGTAAAACTCCTGGCAGGCAAGAGGAAGAATATCTGCGTGGTAGGTGATGATGACCAGTCGATCTATAAGTTCCGCGGGGCCAATATCCAGAATATCCTGAACTTCGAAAAGGTATTCCGGGGAGCCAAGGTGATCAAGCTGGAGCAGAACTACCGCTCGACCCAGAATATCTTAAATGCCGCCAATGCCGTGATCGCCAATAACAAAGGGCGAAAGGCCAAGGCACTGTGGACAGACCGCGCAGGCGGGGATCCGGTGTATTTTAAGCAGTACAGCACCGGCCGGGAGGAAGCCGAAGAGGTAGTGGCCGAGATCGGAGCACTCAGACGCAAGGGCAAGGCGGATTATAACGACTGCGCGATCCTGTATCGTACCAATGCGCAGTCCCGTGAGTTTGAAGAGGCCTTTGTACGCGAGAATATCCCGTATTTTATCGTAGGTGGCGTAAACTTCTATGCCAGAAAAGAGATCAAGGACGTACTGGCGTACTTAAAGACCATTGACAATGCGAGAGATGATCTGGCGGTGCGGCGTATCATCAACGTGCCCAAGCGCGGCATCGGCGCCACCAGCATCCAGAAGGTAACGGACTACGCCGAAGGACAGGGCATTTCCTTCTTTGAGGCATGCAAACACGCTAAGGATGTGCCGGGGCTGGGCAAGGCAGCGGATAAGATCGCGGCCTTTGCAAAGATGATCGAGTCCTATCGCTCTGTGATCAATGATTACGGGATCACCGAGACGGCCAAGAATATGCTGGATGAGACCGGCTACGTGGATGAGATCAAAGAAACGGATGAGGACGATGCCGAGGACCGCATCGAAAACATCCGGGAATTGTTAAACCGTATGCAGACTTTTGAAAACGAGCATGCCGGTGCTACATTATCGGAATTTCTGGAGGATGTGGCTCTGGTATCCGATATGGACAGCGCGGATGAGCAGGTCTCCCGCGTGCTGCTGATGACCGTACACAGCGCCAAAGGTCTGGAGTTCCCCAGAGTATGGTTGTGCGGTATGGAGGATGGTATCTTCCCGAGCTATATGACCATCAACAGTGAGAACACGGAGGATGAGGAGGAAGAGCGGCGTCTGGCATACGTAGCGATCACCCGTGCCAAGGATGTGCTGTGCATCAGTGCAGCCAGATCGCGTATGGTGCGCGGTGAGACACAGTGCAATGCGGTGAGCCGCTTCGTGGAAGAGATTCCGGAGGAGTATCTGGAAGGCGAAGTACCCAAGGGATATGGTTCCCGTATGGATTTTGATGATGACGGCTGGAGCAGCGTAAGTTCCCGGAACAGTTTCGGCGGAGGCGGTTTCGGAAAGAGTACCTACGGCAAGAATTCCAGTGCCCGGATGTTCTTTAAGGAAATGCCGTTCTCCAAAGACGAGATTCCGGAGAGGGGCTTTATCCCGCCGAAGAAAAAGAAGGAAGCACCGGCAAAACCTGCGGAAACCGTGCTTGTCAAAGGCGGGGATCTGCAGATCGAAGAGCCGGATTATGGGGTGGGTGACCGTGTGCTGCATATCAAATTCGGCGAGGGCGAGGTGCTGGCACTGGAAAAAGGCCCCAGAGACTATCAGGTGACGGTGCGCTTTGATACCGTGGGCCAGAAGGTGATGTATGCCAAATTTGCCAAATTACAGAAAATCTGATCCGGAAACGGCTGAAATAGTATAATTCTTATAAAAAATACTGGTAAATCGGAAGATTTTGTGGTATTCTATTACATAGTGAAGTGGTATATGACCGGTGCGAGACCGGGAAAAATAATTATTTGAGGAGGAATTTATGGCTAGTAAAGTAGAAGATGTATTGGCAGCTGTAAAGCTGAACGATCTGCTGAACAAGAAGCAGGAGACCGTAGTTGTTGAGGAGAAGAAGTCTACATGGAAGACGGTTCTGATCATCATCGGTATCGTTACTGTAGTAGCAGTGATCGCATACGCTGTATACAAGTTTATGACTCCGGATTATCTGGATGACTTTGATGATGATTTCGACGATGATTTCGATGACGATTTCTTCGATGATGACGACTTCGTTGTTGACGAGTCCGAGAAGAAGGACAGCGAGGAGTAATTCTTCGTTTGACATCAGGTCAGGGATTACGAGTGTTTAAAAGGCGGGATTTCGTATCCCGCCTTTTTTCGGCAGGTGAGCCATGGGGACGGCTGCTCGACACCCCCTGAATTTATAAGGAGATTATTATGAAAAAAGGACAGGAATATACGGGGAAAGTCGTACGAATGGACTTCCCGAATAAAGGCATCGTAGAGGTGCAGACCGATGAAGGCACGGAGACGGCAGCAGTAAAAAATGCCCTGCCGGGACAGACCGTACGCTTTGCTGTGAATAAAAAGCGTGGCGGCAAGGCAGAAGGCCGCCTCAAAGAAGTGGCAGAGCACGCACCCTGCGAGGATATAGCGAATGCCTGTCCGCATATGGGAGCGTGCGGCGGCTGTCTGTACCAGGGGTTCCCGTATGAAGAAACCTTAAAAGTAAAGGAAGGCCAGATCAAGCGTCTGCTGGGAGACTACACGGAAGGTGCAGCCTATGACGGCATCATCGCCAGCCCGTTGGAAGACGGCTACCGTAACAAAATGGAATATACCTTTGGGGATGAGATCAAAGACGGCCCCATGACCCTTGGCTTGCATAAGCGCGGCAGCTTTTACGATATCATGACCGTTGCAGACTGCCGGATCGCAGATGCGGATTTCGGCAGGATCCTGGACTATACCCTGCAGTTCTTTACGGAGAAAGGTATTCCTTATTATCACCGCATGCGTCATACCGGTATCCTGCGTCATCTGCTGGTGCGGAAGGCGGCTAAGACGGGCGAGATCCTGGTGGCACTGGTGGCGGCATCCGGTACCGTGCTCCCTGAGAACATGACCGGGAAAGAAAGTGAAGCAGCACCGGCTGGGACCTGCACGCTTACCGACGCGATGCTGAAAGAGTGGTGTGACGGCCTGCGGGCTCTTTCGCTCACGGGCAGTTTCGCGGGTATCCTGCATATCGTAAATGACAATTTTGCAGATGCCGTAAAGTGTGACCGTATGGAGATCCTGTACGGGCAGGATGTTTTTATGGAAGAACTCCTTGGCCTGCGTTTCCGCGTATCAACGTTTTCGTTCTTCCAGACCAACAGTTTAGGGGCAGAGAAGCTGTATTCGCTGGTGCGTGAATATTTAATGCAGGAAGGCGTAGCTGAAGGAACGCGTACGCGTTCCCATGATGCCTCAAAGCCGGCGGGCTCCCCCGATCACAGATCGGGGGCAGTAAAAGGAACCGTATTTGATCTCTACAGTGGGACCGGAACCATTGCGCAGCTGCTCAGTCCGGCAGCAGAGCAGGTGATCGGGGTGGAGATCGTGGAAGAAGCGGTCGAAGCCGCCAAAGAAAACGCAGCTCTCAACGGTCTGACCAATTGCAGTTTCATTGCCGGGGATGTGCTGAAAGTTCTCGATGATGTAACGGAGAAACCGGACTATATCATATTGGATCCGCCCCGCGACGGTATCCATCCTAAGGCATTGCAGAAGATCCTGGATTACGGTGTCGACAGCCTGGTCTACATCTCGTGTAAGCCGACCAGCCTGGCCCGTGACATGGAAGCCATCTCTGCCGCCGGTTATCATATCATCCGCTGG
>JAFWRC010000252.1 GCA_017508825.1 Lachnospiraceae bacterium | reverse complement strand
TGTAGTTGGTGTTGTTAACTACTTCCGGATCCATCATTGCGGTAAGCAGTGCGCTGTGTACGGTATCTGCCAGCTGGGTATCTGCGCTTACCTTGCTCTTCTCAATGTACTTGATCAGCTGCGGTGCCATTACACCTACCAAGATCGCCATGATTGCGATTACGATGATCAGCTCTACCAGTGAGAAACCTTTGTTGTTCTTCATTTGTTCTTTCCTCCTTATTGGAATTTTGTTTTTTTCAGGCCTTCCCTCGGAAGCGCCTCTTGTGTTTTGTTATGATTATATTCTAGCATCTTCTTCTTTTATTTCAAGTTCGTCAATGTCATCTTTTTTATTATTCATGTTTTTTCTGTCACTATATACACTTTTCAGCCAAAACAAAAGCAGCAGGATCATCCCGCAAATACTAAACCCTAATCCCATCCTGAACCAGGGTACATCGTATTTAAATATAACCTCATGCTCGCCTTCCTCTAATACCAGTGCTGAAAATGCCCCATCCATAACCTCCTGTATTTCACACTCCGTTCCATCCACGTACGCCTTCCATCCCTGATCACACGGTATAGATGTAAATAAGATTTTTTTATCTCCCCCGGCCACAACATTTCCCCGGATCATTGTATCTGAAAATTCCGTCAGCCGGTATGTATTCACATTCAAGTCCCGGAAAATCATGCTGTGTATTTGCGGATCAACTGTTGCAAAATACTGAGTCGCATATGCCACCTCAGGGTATCCTTCCGGATACATATAAATCAGAACTTCTCCACATTCCTCTTCGTTATTATATGCAACCGGCAAAATCCTGGTCATCATCAAAAAAGGTCTGTGGTCCGGAATCCCTACATCCTTTTGGGAGATAACAACCGGTGAAGCTGTATCATTATACGATTCCCCGCCTCTTGAGAAAAAAGCATATACTTCATCTTCCGCGTTCTGAGGAAACATCCGATAGACCGCAGTCCCTACATTTACACCATCTCCCGTATAACGGATCAGCATATACGAATCTGTCTGTTCGATCTCCATACCATCCAGTTCCACTTTTACACTTCCGTCATAGATAGAGTATGGTTGAACTGCATTCCCCGTCATTGCGCTTGCCAGATTATTCAGATTTTCAAATGGATTATCCTGATCTGCATGAAACTGCAATATTTTATCGGATACCATAAATCCCAGCGGCAATGTTTCATCATTTTTCTCTACGTAATGTTCATTGATATCTCCGCCTACAGGCTTTCCTGCATATACCGTGTATTTTTGAGCTAAAATCATGCGCATTAACGGAGTCGATCCATAATCCGCCACAAATTTCACTGCAGTAGCATACCCCAGCTGTTTTAATTCATTACGCATGTTTTCATTTCCCTGAGAAGCAAAAGCCCCCATTCCATGATAACCATATAACATGGATATATTCAGCATCGGCGCATATCGATAATTAACACGGTAAAATTCCCAGGGGTCCAGCTCCTCCAACCCATCTATCGTCTTTAGCGATTCTTTTGCCTGCTCCTGCCAAATATCGTAATAGGCCTTTGTTCGCTGTATATTATCCGAATCCGGTGTTAGTATAAAGTATCCATTTACCACCAATTCCACAGCCAGAAAAACTCCTAACAGTCCATTTCTGCGGCTGCTGTTTTTTGAAAAATAGAAGATAGATGCATACCCTGCAAGGAAAAAAGCATTACATTCCAAAAGCAGTATACTGAGCGTACGTTTGTCTTCTTCCAAACACGCCGTTTGCAGGAAGAATAACCCCAAATAAATTGCGCACCAGATAAATGCAATGACAAAACAGATCTTTCTGTTATTCACTTTTCCATGCTGGATCTCATAGGCCGAAAGAAACAGCAATACAAACGAAAGAAACCAGGAAAAACGAAACGCGCAGCTATCCGGATTATCAAAGCCATGCATAAACATATATGCCGGCTCCCATATCATGCATATTCCTAAAAACAGCAGAACCAGCGCTGCTAACACCCTTTTCTTTTTTTCGATTCCTCTATCAGCAAAAAAGAATGGGATCACCAGTAATACCGGCACTCCTGCATACGCCATCGGATGAATATTATATAATCCCTGGCTTTCTCCCAAAAACAGTATTCCCGGTAAATCCCAGATTTTGAACTGCAATCCCTCAAATTGAGTGTTGTCTGAAGGCGCATAGTGATAAATCCCCATAGCTTCCGGTACAATAACTACAGCACTTAATAGTATGGCGGTCGTAACGGATATAAAATATCTGCTCAGACTCCTGATCCATAATCTTTTATCCTTCCCATATTCTTCTATGCAAAACAGCAGGAATAAAAAAGCTGTAAATATCCCAACAATGTATCCGATATAGGCCTGTACAATAAAAATATATGCATATAGAAAAACCATCACTCCCCATCTGCCGTTTCGGACAAATCGCCAAATAGCCCATACGAGGATCGGAAGAACATACAATCCATCAAGAAAAATCACATCCGAATAAAAGTTCAGAGAAAATCCGCCAAGGGCATATGCTGCTGAAAAAACAATCGTCAGTATCTTATCCGACCTGACCTCTCTCCGCAGCAAAAAAGCAAATGCAGCAGCGCCCGCCATTAATTTGGATACAGTAACCGCATATGCGCCTGTATCCAGATCCTCAAACAACAAAAACAATAGATTAAACGGACTCATACAGTCTCCGGTATATACTTCGGCTGTAGAACTCCCCAGAGAAGCTTCAAATGAGAATGCCAGATCCTCCCCCTGAAACAAATGACGCAGGAACATTTTTATCATATGCAAAAATTCATAATAGAAATCGCCATCCAAAAAAAGATGCTTTTGTCCCGGAAATCGACCTGCTGCCAGAAAAATAACCGTAAATCCCACCATTGTTAACAACGCCGATCCAAGAATTGCTATGATATTTTCTCTCTTGCTATTCTGTTTCATTTATTATCCTCTTTCTAAAACCTGTCGCAGAAATCTCATTATATCTCATAAATCCGGATATGAAAAAAGTTTGTCCGTTAACTGATAAAACCGGTCAAACGGCTCCTTCAAATACCATAAATGAAAGAACCGATAACCGGTTTTTAACCGCAATGATCCTAAAAAAAGCAGAAACAACACCCTATGCTATCTCAATTCCACTTTTACCAGTTCCTTGATCCTGCCGGTAATATCCAGCATGGTTTCCCGGTCCGGAAACTCATAAAAAAGAATGCCTGCTTTATCTGTGCAATGATTGGTGATCTCCATTCCGGGATTCCACCACTGTACCACCCTGTAAACAAACGGTTTCAATGTCTCTGAAATGACAACATCTTTCACGATCCCTTCCCGATCCGCCATAAGACAGTGTCTGCCACAGATTTTCTCCTGCTTGCCTCGTTCTGAGAAGTTTTCCTCCCCATATCCTAATTCCGACATAACGATCCATTTTGCCCACGGAATCCCAGTTGCATGCTCTACCGGCTCCGGATAGATATCCCCCGAGCATCGTCTGGTGATATCTATTACATAGGGCACCCTGTTCTCGTCCATTACGTATTGCATATGGAACACACCATTTACAAGATTCAGTTTTTCCGCTGCAATCTCTGCCTGCCGGATCAGTATTTCCTTTACCTCTTCTTCATGATCTGCCGGCCCCGCTGACGTATCCACAAAATAACGATATACATTCGAATACTCGTTATCGCTATAATATGCCGCCACTTTTTTATTGATCAAAAAAGTACTGAAACTATGATATGTACCGGTGATAAACTGTTCCACAACCACTACTTTTTTTCTGGAGCGTTCAAATGCCGTACGGATCCCCTTTTCATACGCAACAGCATCCCACACATGCGATACACCTTTTCCTCCGGTCAGATCTGCCGGTTTAATGATCACCGGATACGGCACACTTCCTTCATTTGCCAATGCCTCTTCCACAGACTGATACTTTTTTGACTCGGGAACCTGCATATGATTCTTCATCGCAAACTCCTTAAACAGATCCTTTTGATGAAGAAGTCTTGTTGTTTCATAGGGATCATGTCCTGAAAGTCCCATTTTTTCAGCAATATAAGATGCCGTTATTATGCCAAAATCATTCGCACATGAAACAACACCATCCACCGCCTTTTCCTGCGCAATCTTCAAGACTGCCTCCTTATCCGAATAATCCTCCCGAATATATTCATCCGCAAAGGAATGAACAAAGGATCCCGGCAGATTCCCCGTGGTGATCACATATTTACCTAATTTTTTCAATTCCATAAGTAAGGTAATCTCCGAATGACTGCCATTCAGCAACAACACTTTTTCCATATTTGCCCCCTAAATTGTATGGAACTTCATCCATACTGTTTTAATCTCACTGTATTCATCAAAAGCCCAAAACGACCGGTCCTTGCCCAATCCGGATTCTTTCACGCCGCCAAAAGGCGTATGTACTTCATCTTCTCCCCAACTGTTGATATGCACCAGACCTGCATCAATATGGGTTGCTCCAAAATATGCTTCATCCAGATCATCGGTAAAGATTGCGCCGGCCAGACCATATTTGGTATCATTTGCCATCTGCAATGCTTCGTTAATATCCTTACAGGTGATCACCACTACTACCGGTCCGAAGATCTCTTCCTGCGCGCACCTTGCCCGGTTCGTCAATCCTGTGATCACAGTAGGCTGCACCGCACATGCATTTGCAGACTTTTCCTTTACGGTTTTCGCCTGCCATACCGTTCCGCCCTCCTCACGTGCCAGCTGAATGTACGAATTTACTCTGTCATACTGTGTCCTGCTTACCACACATCCGACACGGTTTTCAAATACAAACGGATCCCCCGGCACAAATTTCTCTGCTGCTGTTTTCAGATAGCTCAAAAACTCTTCCGCGATGGATTCATCTACAATAGCTCTGGAGGAAGCCGTACAGATCTGTCCCTGGTTATAGTATACATTCTGTGCCAGTGTTTCCGCAGCTTCCCTCAGTCGTGCACATTTTTTTGATACGATAAACGGACTCTTTCCTCCGCACTCCAGCCCGACCTTTTTCATATTGGACTGTCCCGCATACTGAAGCATCAGCTTTCCCACTTCCGAAGAACCGGTAAAGTAAATACCTCTTACATCCATATGCAGAGCTAAAGCTTTTCCTGCGATCTCCCCTTTTCCCGGCACAACGTTGAACACACCATCCGGAATCCCTGCTTCTTTTGCCAGTGCTGCAGTTCTGATCACCGATAAAGAGGATTGTTCTGCCGGCTTAAGAACCACTGAATTTCCCATCAGCAATGCCGGCGTAAATTTCCAGGCCGCTACCACCATCGGATCATTCCATGGCGTAATGATACCCACTACTCCAAGCGGAACGCGAACCATTGTCGAAAAAGCATTCGTCTGTGGTGCCACAGCCTTATCATAATACTTATCTACCGCTTCCGCATAATAACGGATTGCTTCAATTGCTTTCGGAATGGAATCGTTATAGTAATTCTCATACGCCCGACCGGTCTCCAGCGCATCGAGCATGGCCAGCTCTTCTCTGTGCTGTTCCATCAGATCCGCCAGCTTCAGTAATATCTGTTTCCTCTCGGATGCTTTAAGGTTCTTCCAATCTCCTGTTTCATAAGCCTTCTTAGCCGCAGCCACCGCATCATCCATATCAGATTCCGCACAGTCCGCAATTTCCGGCAGATCCCGGCCATCGTAAGAACTCTTCTTCTTCAACACAGCACCGGATACTGCATTTCTGTATTCCCCATTAATAAACGCCCGCGTTTCGATCTTCAATTCCCTGATCCGATCCTTAACTCCCATACCTGCCTTCTCCTTTAGATTACTGTCAGAACTATTCTGTCCGCATCAGATAAACCGATCATATTCCTCAACGATCCGGATCTCTTCCATCGGCTTTTTGATCAATTCCAGCAATTCCAGATTTGATATATTACGCAGGCAATGGAAATCGCACACCTTCGATGGATCACAGAATTCCATCACCTCACGGCGTCTTTCACTATGCCACATATCCGAAAAAGAGGTCGTATGCATATTTCCGAGCCTGAAATTATCTTTGCCTCTCCAATACGGGCAGATATAAGCTCCGGAAGGCGTGATCAAAGTCCGCAGCTCTGAAACCGGACACTTATGATACCCCTTTGTCTGCGCCGATTGAACGCAGTTCAGTGAATCCGACAGATTGATCGCCTTTGTGATACTGAAATGATCCGTCTCCAATTCATTCAGCCTGTCAATTTCCTTTTTTGCATGCTCCATATCTTCCCGATCGTGGATCACCAGCGCATGTGCCACACCACCGGCATAGCTATAGCTCGGCTTCACCTCAAAGTAATCGCAGCCGATATCCCTGGCCAGCTTTGCAGCCACATATAGTTCATCAATATTGGACTCCAACCCGAATCCGTCCTTTTTCGTACGGATCAGATAGGAATACCCCAATTTTCCCTTCTTTTTTTTGGCAAGTTCCCGCATATTGGAAACAATGTGATCAAACTCATTGATCCCCGATTTTGCCGGACGTACTTTATTGAACTGCTCCGGTGTACCTGCATCCATAGATACCCTCGTCCAGCTCGCATACTCTGCGATGATATCCATATACCGGTCGATCAGGCATCCGTTGGTCGTAATACCGATATGGATATCATTTTTCCCCAGATACTCCATAAATTCCCCAACAGCAGGATGTGCCAAAGGTTCACCGCCACCGATCAGGATCACCGCCTTCACTCCGGCTTCCTTCATTTCCTGTGCGATCTCCAGCAGCCTTTCTCTCGAAAAAGATGTCTTATTACAAACAAGATCTTCACTGATACAACCCGGGCAGGCCAGATTGCATACCTCTGTCGTATCAAATTCCACAACCAGAGGTGCCGACGATCCCTTCTCCCAATCCGTTTCTTTAATTCTCTGTACCACAATTTCCTGGTACAGCTTATCTTTGATATTCATTACTCTAGGCATCTTCTTACTCCCTCACTTTTTCATTATTTGATTGCCTGTCCGGCATAGGTTCCGCTTCAATATTTAAAGTATCCCTGATCACGTACTGAGGTGAAGCATTCAGACAGATATAGATACGACCGATATATTCTCCCAGCATTCCCTGACTGATCAGCAGCAATCCTCCGATAAACAGTATAAACACCAGCATAGAAGTATAACCAACTTCTACTGACGGATTCATAACCTTCTTAACGATCAGATATACCGCCCATAAAAAGCCCGCTACCGCCGAAATAACCCCTACAGCCGTTGCCAACTGTAACGGTTTGACGGAAAACGCCGTAAAACCATTCAAAAACAAGGCAATTGACTTTTTTAACGTATATCCGGTAGTATTGCTGTCGCCTCGATTTCTTTCATCCATCTCTACCGCTATGATCCTTCCGGTAGTCCGCACGATCAGTCCGTCCAGAAACGGATATGGATTCTTATAATTGATCATTTCCTTTGCCACGAAAAACTTCATAGCATTAAAGTTATCAAAATGAAGTTCCTTGGGTTTATCTAATAAAAGCCCTGAAACCCATCGATTAAAAGCACTTCCCATATTTTTCCATACCGCCTGCTTTTTCACGCGGTAATTCGCCGTAACAACATCACATTCGTCACGCACCATCGGATCCACCAATTCCCACAGGTGATCCATCGGCGATTGCATATCGTCATCCAGATTAACTACGATATCTCCTTTTACAACAGAATATCCTGCTAACACTGCCGCATGCTTTCCCATATTCTTGGCAAAATTGATCACTTTGATCCGTTTGTCTTCTTTTGCCAGCTGTTGAAGCACTGTATAAACATCATCCGGCGAGCAGTCATTTACACAGATGATCTCAAGATCATATCCTTCTCTTTGCGCAACAACAGCCCGTATCTCTTCTACAACATTACGGATCGTATTTTCACTCCGATAACAAGGAATCACAAAACTCAGCAACATATATCTGTTCCCCTATTGATTTCTCAATACCTGCCCCATTCGCCCCGCATACATATATGCAGGCATCTCAAATCACCATTATTGATAAAGATTATGCATAGTGCACCCGATTTTATTAGTTTACATCCTACCGGGATTCATGTCAAGAAAAACGAGCCCCGGATATGATCCGGGGCTCGCATAATAATCATATAGTTTCTTTCTTATGACAACGCATCGTACAAAGTAAACATCGGGCTCAGAATTGCGATTACCAGGAAGCCTACAACAACAGCCATTACTACGATGATGGCCGGTTCCAGAATGGTCATCATCTGTTCCGTTGCCAGCTGAACGTCTTCCTCATAATAATTTGCCACGTTCTCTAGCATCTTCTCAATGTTACCGGTTTCCTCACCGATCGCCACCATATGAATGACCATGGAAGGGAACAATCCGCATGATCTCAACGGCTTTGACAGAGGCACACCTCGCATTACCTGATCCTTTGCTTCCTTCATTGCTCTTTTATACAGCAGGTTCTCCATCGAACGTCCTGTGATCTCAATTGCATCTACCATCGGTACACCGGCGGATAACAGAGTACAGAGTGTACGTCCCAATCTTGCGCAGGCGGATTTCGTTTTTACCGGTCCGAGTATCGGTAACTTGATCGCAAGCGAAGAAGTCACTTCCTTACCGGATTCCGTAGATGCATACGTCTTCCAGCCAAAGATCAAACCAATGATCAGGATCAGCATTAACCACCACCATGCAACAAAGAAGTCCGAAATATGGATGACCGCCATCGTGATCGCAGGCATTTCTACCTCCAGATCTGCGAACATATTCATGAAGGTCGGGATAACGAAAGTCATAACAATGAAGATAACTGCCGCCATAACAATGAGCAGAATGATCGGGTACGTAATTGCCTTTTTTACTGCCTGCTGTAAAGCCGCATCCTTCTCAAACTGGATGGCCATACGCTCAAATGCAGTCTCCAAGGCACCGGAGGCTTCACCTGCATCTACCATGTTTACCAGCATCTCCGGAAATACACCGGACTGCTTTCTCATAGAATTCGCCAGCGTCTCACCTTTGGAAATACTGGTATGTACCTCTTTTATCGCGGCTGCCAACGCCTCATTTTCCGTCTGGTCTGCCAGCATCATAAAGGAGTCAACCACGCTCACGCCGGCGCCGTTGATCGAAGCAAACTGATGACAGAACAATGCATAATCTCGAGGCTGGATCTTCTTACCCTTTGACATGATATCGATCGGGGTTTTTAATCCTACACCTTCCTCGCAACTGAGCACCACATTTTTGTCCTGCTTCAGCATACTCATTGCCGCATCTCGCGATTTGGCTTCCAGCGATCCTTTTTTCTCCTTGCCCTGGGGAGTGATCACCTTGTAAACAAATTGTGCCATAAGTTCTCCACCTCTCTTACATATGATTAATACTATATTTATTTAAATACCGATATTATGCAGTTGCTTCTTCCCCACTTGTCAGGCTCTGGGTTGCAGCTGTCTGTGCATCCATATCATAAGCAACACGTACCATTTCAGAAACCGTTGTGATGCCCTCGATCACGTTTCGGGCACCGGCCATACGAAGTGTATGCATTCCTTCCGAAACCGCCGCCTGCTCGATCAGTTCCGCCGTTACCGTATCATGCAATACACGACGGATCGCAGCTGAGATCGGCATGATCTCATAGATTGCTCGACGGCCTTTGTAACCGTTACCACACTTTTCACATCCGCCCGGATCATAGATCGTAAGCGGCTGGTCCTGCGGATAATCCAGAAGGATCTTCTCCTGCACGGTTGCTTCATGCGGAATTTTACACTCCTGACACAATCGCCGCACCAGACGCTGTGCGATAATACCTACCACCGCATCACCGATCATATACGGTTCCACGCCCATATCGATCAGACGGGTAACGGACGCCGATGTGGAGTTCGTATGCAACGTCGAGATAACCAGGTGACCGGTGATGGATGCCTGTACTGCAATCTGTGCCGTCTCACCGTCTCGGATCTCACCGATCATAATGATATCCGGGTCCTGACGGAGAATGGATCGAAGGGCTGACGCAAAGGTCAGACCTGCTTTTACATTTACCTGTACCTGATTGATTCCGGCAATATTTGCCTCGACCGGGTCTTCCACCGTGATGATATTCACATCCGGTTTGTTTAATTCGTTTAATACGGTATAACAGGTAGTGGACTTACCGGAACCGGTCGGTCCCGTTACCAGGATGATGCCGTGCGGGTTGTTCATAATACCGTCCAGTCTGGCTTCATCATCCGGATACAGACCGAGGTATTTCTTTTCCTGCGTCAGACCCTGTTTCTTGGTAAGTCGCATAACCGTCTTCTCACCGTATACGGTAGGCAGGATAGAAACACGGACATCAAATTCCACACCGTCAACAATATAGGTAAGACGACCGTCCTGCGGTTTCCTCTTTTCCGAAATATCCAGACCGGAAATGATCTTGATACGTGCCGTCATAGCAGCCAGCATATTCAATGAATATCTGGCATCTTCCTGAAGCATACCATCCACACGGCTGCGAACACGCAACTCTTTTTCCATAGGTTCGATATGGATATCGGAAGCCCCTTCACGTACCGACTGCTGTATCATAGAACGTACGATCTTAACGATCGGTGCCTCGCCAACGGAATCATCTTCTTCCTTTTGGTCATCATCACCAAACTCTGCCTTGTACTGTTCAATAAACTCGTTCGCAGCTTCTTCGTTTGACTTCTTTCCATACAGTTTATCCAGGACCAGGTCAATGGACACCTGCGGTGCATAGTAGGGTTCCACCGTAAAACCGGTGGCCATTTCAATGTCATCGACCACTGCCAGGTTGTTTGGCTCCGCCATTGCGACATAAAGCGTTGCACCTTCACCGCCAAACGGAAGCACTGCTTTTTCACGAACGATCTTTTCGTCTACAAGAGACAACACGTTCGGATCATAATTCTTCAGCTGCTCATCCGAAACCGACGGAATACCGTAAGCCTCTTCAAAGAAAGAACTAAAACTCTGTGCTGACATAAAGCCCAAAGCCATCAAGGTTTCACCAAGCTTCTTACCGGTGTCCTTCTGCTGGACAAGTGCCTGTTCCAACTGATCCGCTGTGATCAATCCTTCATCGATCAGCTGTTCACCAAGTCTTTTCTTTTCACCAAATATTGCCCTTCCGCCACTGCCAAATAGTGCCATGCCCCCATTGCCTCCTGTTTTTTACTATTATTCATATCATAGCACAAAACACGCACATCACCCACGATGCACATTGTACTGCTACATTATGCCATGAAAAACCGCAAATGGAAAGTACCATCCGTGCTTTTTTCTTATTATTTCGTAAATTATCCATTATTTACAATTAATGGGCCCCGACTTGTGCAATTTCCTCATACTTTATCCAGTGGTTTTCTTCCGGAATATAAGCATAAATGTGCGAATGATCAGTTATTCCTTTTGTCATAAGCCATTGTTGTACGTTAAACAGATATTCTTCCGACGTATTATTTGCCAGATTCCACCCCCTGGGATAGTTCCCGGTATATCCGTTGATCGTCTGTATATTACACTCATCCGCGATCATCCAGGCAACCATCTGTAATTCCGGGCTGTATATAACTGCAGGATCCGCAAAAACCATCAACATTATTTCACAATCTTCCGGCGGCCGTTCGCACCCTGATAAAATCTGTCTGAAGTAATCTTTGTCTTCCAAAGCATAGCGCTTACATAACGAGCTGAACAGCAACAGGAAAATGAGGATAATCTCTACCCCCAAAATCCCCATCCTCTTTTTTATCCCGCTTTCATTTTCTCCATCTTTTTCTATCACCCTCACTCTGCTGCATATGCAGATGGTCATCGGGATCACCAACACCCCCAGGCAGCGGCCTGTGGCCCGTATTGCCCCGGCGCCCGGCAAAAACTTCGCAACAAAATGGATCCATGGAGAAAAATCCCCGTATCTGCAGGAAACCAGAAAAAGTATCAACATTGAAAATACCACAGATAAAAATATCCTGTCGCCCTCATCCTTTCCTCTTTTTCTTATGGTATACACAAAGAGAACAATCAAAAAGACCGTTGCCGTCAGCGGCCATCCGTAGGATCGTTCCATTAATATGTTCTCAACCCACATCTCATATCCGGGATCGATCTGAAACGGTAAAACTGTACGTACCGCCGTTTCCAGGGGCGCATACGAAAGTGTCCGGAAGAAGTCCACAGGCACCGGTGACAATGCCAGAGTAAACCCGGTGTCATAACTCCCCAATTCCTTATAGACCGGCATATATATAACAAACAAAATCACCAGCCAGGGGAGCTGCAAAACACCTCCGACAACAAACTCTTTCCAATACTTTATAACCTTTTTGCCAAGATCCTTTTTTTCATCATCTCTCCGAATGATCGTTACAACCGTGTGGACCAGGACCGTAACTATACAAAATACCGTTGTCAGATATGCGGTGTAAAAAGAAGATAAGAATGCTTCTCCTATTGAGATCGTGGTCCAAACCAGGAACGGTAATCTGGATGCCGCAGAACCGCCCTTTCTCTTGAGCATCCCAATAATCCCCCAAACAGCCATCGCTATGTAGGTCAGTGCAAAAAACTGAACGTGCCATGTTAATTGCGAAAAAGAACACGACCAAAACGACAAAAATAATCCGAGAACACCTCCGATCCTGCTGCATCCGACCTCCCGCAATGCCAGATACATAAATACAACCCCGATCATATGCAGTGTAATGACCGTACTGTTGTAGGCCCCGAAAACATCTGCTCCGATATAACGAAACAATGTATATATGATCCCTGGTCCCAGCAGGATATCCGAATACCCGAGCGTACCTGTCTGCGGATAAAAAGCCTCTAATGTATCCACCGGCTGCCCGTTTTGAAACACATTATTCCAATGTTCCAATATCATGTTGATCAAAAGCCCGTCTTCGCTGACACCAAAACAACGCCCATCCGCAAGAGCCGCGCGAAAATATAAAAATTCCGCTAATACGATCACTGCTGCCGTTATGATACTATATCCCCACCTGTATCTCGCGTTCTTTTCCCCTTCTGCCAAAAACAGGTTATATACATTCTCAATTCGATTCTGGATCATCCGTATTATATCCGTATTCCTTATTAAATTTCTTTCCTGATCTATTATTGTAACTCATATCTTCCTCCTTTGCAAATGATCAGGCCTTCGATCTCCATCATCATCAATTCCGTCAGGATCTCCTGGATACTCTCTCCTGCGGCCGCTGCCACAGGGTACAGTTCCTCCGCCGAAGCCGGGGTCTGCAGAAGCTTTTTCCGGATGGCAAGTCTTCGCGCCCCCTGCCAGCCGTCTCCGTTTCCTGTCAGACCTTCCGGCGCCGGCTGTGCTTTTTCCGCCTGACGCATCTGTTTTAACCGTTTTTCTGCTTCTCTCCTCCTTTGTTCTTCTTCACCTGCCCGGTTTCCCAGATCCTGCAGCGCAAATACCAGGTCTTCCGCGCAGGTTGCGATCCCGGCGCCGTCCCGGATCAGGCGGTTACATCCGAGACTCAGATTATCTCCCACGCGCCCCGGTACGGCAAATACCTCCCGTCCCTGCTGCAGGGCATATTCCACCGTGATCAGTGTTCCGCTCTTATCCCGCGCTTCCACCACCAGTACCAGATCTGCCAGTCCCGAGATGATGCGGTTGCGCTGCGGAAAATGCCAGGCGGAAGCCGGCGTCCCCGGCAGATACTCGCTCAGCACACCGCCTTTTCCCTGTATATCGCGGTAAAGCTGCCTGTTCCCGGCAGGATAGACGATATCCACTCCCGATCCCATCACGCCATAGCTGAGCCCGCCTTCTTCCACACAGGCCGACTGGCTCAGTCCGTCGATCCCGACCGCCAGCCCGCTGATCACCGGCACGCCGGCTTTTGCCAGCTCCCTGCCGAAATAATCCGCTGCCCGTCTTCCGTAATCACTGCAGCGTCTGGCCCCGATCACCGCAACCATCCGCTGCTCTTCCGCCGGCAGGCGCCCTTTATAAAACAGCATATACGGAGCATCCGGCAATTGCGCCAGTCTTGACGGATAGCCCTCCTCCTCAATACAGATGCACCGGATCTGCTTCTTTTCCATTTCTTCGACACGTCCTTCCGGCAAACCCCGTTTCTTCGCCTGTTTCAGCTCTTCCTTCTGTTTGTCCTTCAGATATCCGATCCGGTCGATCTCCGCATCCTTCAGAGTCCAGATCCGCTCTGCCGAGCCAAATTCAT
>JAFWRC010000251.1 GCA_017508825.1 Lachnospiraceae bacterium | reverse complement strand
GTGTTTCGCCCCCGTGCTAATTAGTATAGCATTTTTTTAGCACGCGCGCAAATGATAAAAATTCACAAATCCGCCTGTTTTCCTGCTCTAATACACAAAAAGAGACATTGCATACCGCAGATGTCTCTTTCAATAAATCCAAAATATTCGAAGATCAACTAAGCTATCAATTATTTCTTCTTAGCACCGTTCACAGCATCCTTGAAAGCCTTGCCCGGTTTGAATTTCGGGGACTTGGAAGCTTTGATCTTGATTGCATCACCGGTGGACGGATTACGTCCGGTACGAGCCTTACGCTCAGCAACTTCGAAAGTACCGAAGCCAACCAGAGAAACCTTCTTCTCACCCTTCTTGTTTGTCAGCTCAGCCTTTACAACATCAACGAATGCGTTTAGACCAGCTTCTGCGTCTTTCTTGGAAAGACCGGACTTCTTTGCCATAGCTTCAACTAATTCTGCTTTGTTCATGACCTTCTCCTCTCGTAAATGTTAGATTTTACGGCGGTTTCATCACCGCTTGTTGATAGACTACCACTATTCATGGGATTTTGCAAGCATTTCCACAAGATTTTTTCGAAAAATACACTATATATAGTGGTTTTTACCTAATTCTTCAGGCCACTGATCTTCTTCAGCCGGTCGCGTTCCCATTCGAAGATAAAACGCACAAATTCATCTCTCGCTTCTTGTTTCATATCCACAAATTTCATACGATGGTCAAAACGTCCGCGCTGTCCGTTCAACAGACCGGTCTCTATGATCTTTCCGAGAAACACATAATTCTTCTTCTCACCGGTGGGTACCGTTGCTACCATATGCGTGATCACCATGGAATCCTTCGGGATGTCAATCCGCGAAGTAAAACGGATGCCTCCGCCACTGATATCGATCGTCGTCCCCACTTCAAACCCCGGCATCGTAAGCAGTCTTCCTTCCTTAACCGCAGCCTGAAATTCCTTTGCATTGTCTGCAGTCAATACCAGAAAACGTACGTCTATGCTGCATTCCAGCCGGTAATACTGTCTGCGCTCGAACTTCTGCAGGCTTCCCGTCAGTTCTGCCACGACGACACGAATATTTCCTTCCGTACGGTTCTTTACGATCGTGAGCGGTGCATTGTAGATCTTACTGCCGAAAAAATACGCATTATAACGCTCTCCCGCATGTACCGGGATTGAACGCGCTTTGATGACAGGATTGGTAAGCTCGATATGTGTCTCATCGATCACATCCGAGATCGAGCTGGCCATCTTATACTCCTTGGCCTCTTCACTGTCAAATTTGTATTTCCTGCTCAGCAATTCTACCGGCAGACCGGGCTTCAGAATCTTTTCCATACATCCCCTGACAACGATGATTTATGCGTTTAAATATTTCTCTACACTTACCAGCTTAACACACAGTACAAACAGTTTAGCTGCCGTATTCAGCTCACTTACCGGCGGCAGTGTCGGCGCGATACGGATATTAGAATCTTTCGGATCCTTGCCGTACGGCCATGTTGCACCTGCTCCGGTCATCACCACACCGGCTTTCTTTGCACGGGACACGATCTCTTTTGCGCAGCCGTCCAGAGAATCAAAGCTGATGAAATAACCTCCGCGGGGCTTTGTCCAGCTGCCGATGCCTAAACCACCCAGACCTTCCTCCAGTACCTGCTCTACCATCTCAAACTTCGGACGGATGATGTCCGCATGCTTCTTCATATGCTCGGTCATGCCGTGGATATCTTTAAAGAAACGTACATGACGCAGCTGGTTTACTTTGTCATGACCGATAGTCTGGTTCTTCAGATGCTTCTTGATATCTTCCATATTGTTCAGAGACGTTGCCAGAGCCGCGATACCGCTGCCCGGGAAAGTGATCTTGGATGTGGATGCAAACTTGTACACCATATCCGGATGCCCTTCCTTCTTGCACTCTGCCAGGATCTCGATCAGATAATCCTGCTTGTCTTCGTACAGATGATGGATGCCATATGCGTTATCCCAGAAAATACGGAAATCCTTCGCTGCCGGCTCCAGTTTTGCAAAACGTCTTACCGTATCGTCCGAGTAGGATACACCACCCGGGTTGGAGTACTTCGGTACACACCAGATACCCTTGATCGTCTCATCCTTGCTTACCAGATCCTCTACCATATCCATATCCGGACCTTCATCGGTCATGGGTACCGGGATCATTTCAATGCCGAAGTATTCAGTGATTGCAAAGTGGCGGTCATAACCGGGTACCGGGCACAGGAACTTTACCTTGTCCAGCTTGCACCACGGTGTATTGCCCATAATACCGTGCGTCATTGCTCTGGACACTGTATCAAACATTACGTTCAGAGAAGAATTGCCGTAGATGATGATATTGTCCGGATGATTCTCCATCATATCACCCAGCAGTACCTTTGCCTCCGGTATACCATCCAGGCAGCCGTAGTTACGGCAGTCGGTACCATCCTCGCAGCGCAGATCCACCTGGGAATTCAACACATCCATCATACCCATGGAAATGTCCAGCTGCTCCTTGCACGGCTTGCCGCGGCTCATATCCAGGTGCAGGTTCATCGCCAGATACTTCTGGTACTCCTCATTCAGCACCTTCTGCTCCGCCAGCAGTTCCTCTTTGCTCATCTCACTGTATGCTTTCATAATCATTCCTCCTTAAGTCCATAAAAAGCATCGCATAATCGGTAATATTATAAAGAATAATCCGCGATTACGCAATATTTTTCTTTTCGTCCGCAAATTCACTCAATATGATACTCATGGATCACCAGCCATTCCCCGTTTTCCAACAGCTTCTCGGGCGGCCACCGATCCAGTAGGGGATTACATATCTGTTCCATCTGCTCCGTCGGATACAGAAATGTCGCATGATCCGTGAAGGGCTCTGACGATCCGATCGTCCCGACAGATTTCCCATCCACATAGAGTGTAATGGCATCCTTTTCCCCCTGGAATGTCAGGCACACCTTCTGCCCTGCAGGGAATACGTAATCCCACTCATATTCGTATTCTTCACAGGCAATCCCCATGTTTCCGTTTTCGTTTCGCAGGTATAGGATGTAATGATTGCCGTCCCGTTCCGTTTCGTCCAGGATCATAACGCCTTGCCCGGATTTCACATCAGCATCAGCGCCGTTTTCTCCTGTACCCCTGTTGCCTTCCGGCAGGATCCATTCCAGGGTCATTTCTACCTGATACGGCGGTCCCAGCAAAAAATCCTGTGCCGGCAGCCCCCACCGGCATTGATCATAGGGATCACTTCCCGGTGCTGTACCAATCGTCTCAATACTCTGCTTTACCGCATCGTATCCCATTGTTCCGTGCGGATTCCAGCACCTTGCCGAAAACATGGGCAGCGCATGATACAGCCGGTCAAACATATCATATTCCGTGATACCGATGGCCAGCTCATCGCACAGATCGTTCCACATGCAGATCTGCGCGCCACGGATCCTCCCGGCATACTCCGGCAGTTCCACACTGCCGCTGCCGTCTTCCCGGTAAAACACATTCGGCTGAAAGGCATTATAAATGCCCTCCCGGTCAAGATAGTCATATCCGCCGCCCGGGATCAGATACAGCTGCTTATTCCAGGCATTGATCAGAGCAAAGCCTTCCCGGTACATCTCCTCCGGATCTGCCCAGTCGGTATTCCAGATGATCAGCTCTGTATTATCCCTTGGCAGCACCGAAACCGTTCCGCGGATCTTCGACAGGCTTCCCCACATACGGCAGTCCTTTCCCTGCTCTGTCAGGAAGTCCAGCATCGTATTCTCATAATCGATGTACTCCTGCGCATCCCCGTAATACTCATCCGCGCCGATATGTACCACCGGGCAGTCTGCAAAGGCCGGCATAGCATCCGACCAGATTTCCTTTGCCAGCGATATGCTTTCTTCTTTGGACAGATCCAGCATATCCGCCGCTTCCTTCTTCGGTAATGCCAGCTCCGGAAACGCCGATGTGATCGCCAGCGAATGCGCCGGCGTATCGATCTCCGGAATGATGCGCACACCCATAGCATCCGCTTCTTTCACAAAAGCCGTAAAGTCATCCTTCCGATAAAACAGATCCTTTGCCGTGATGGAGCGTCCGTTTGTACCGACGATACTGCTCTCCAGCCGGAATGCCGAATAGATATCGTATACCGTATCCCAGGAATCCCGCTTCTCTGTATACGCCAGGATCCCATTGTCATTCAGATGAACCGTCAGTTCATTTACCTTAAACCACGACAGCGTTTTTGCCATTTCCTTCAGCATGTGCAGGGATACGGAATTTCTTGCTACATCGATTTCAAAACCGCGTACCGGATAGGACGGATAATCCCGAATGCTGCCCTTGGGCAAAGCATCACCATACAGCAGCAGCATCTGCAGGAATGTCCGGCTTCCCCAATACATTCCTTTCTCCGCAAACGCAGACAACAGAACGGTATCGCCAAGCTCTATACGATACCCTTCTTCCCCCAGGCTTTCCTCTGTACTTCTCTGCAATACAACATCCCCAGCCTTCGGCGTACCTTCCGTAACGACCTTCCACTCCCGGCCGGTCAGCTCACTTACATCCGCTGCCAGGGTCTGCGCCAGTTCCGCATATTCCTTCTCCGCATAGATCACCGTTTCCGGCGATACGCTCACGCTGCCCTCTCGCCCACGCCATTCCTGCAGTTCCGGGATCACAGCCGGTTTACTGTTCTCTACTGCACTCTCGCCGCCTTCCGCCTGCGCTGCGTCAGATCCTGCTGTCAATACATAATCCGGCGATTCCATCTGCCAATCTCCGTAATTCACTGTATATCCTACGTGGACCATCTTATCTTCAAGCAGATTCTGCACCCGCCCCTCCGCATCCAGCACCGCCGAAGGCCGGCATCCTGCGTAGTTTACTTCCAGCCATGACGGCATCGGTGCCGTCACCAGCCGCTGTTCTTCAAAGTGCGGCTGTAGCGAAGCAAATACCTGTTCCCACGGATCCTGCGCATATACCGATACTTCCGGAGCCGTATCTGTTCCTTCCACTATGATGCGTAACGTTCGGATCGGCACATCTACCGACAGACATACAGTTTCTTCCGCCAGATACGGTGTTTGATCCGATGAATACAAAACCAGCCCGCCC
>JAFWRC010000250.1 GCA_017508825.1 Lachnospiraceae bacterium | reverse complement strand
TTCTTCCCTTCACTGATCCCCTTTTTCTGCAATTCACTTTCCGCCAGTTCGACGTATTTTATTTCCGCGCCTGATGCGAGTTTCAGCAACGTCATCGGCTCTGTTCGTTCCGTTTCTTCGCAGCCGAAATCGGCCTCCGTGATCTGCTCTACTGTATAGATTTCCATTGTTTTCCTGTGCTCCTTCAGTAACCGAATCCCTGTAATGAAAAGCGAAGTTTATGTGTCTGACGATATCCGACCCGAAAATCGTAAACGTAGTAATAATCCCTGAATATCATTTTGTACGATGTTGCAAGAGAGTAATGCTCCGTGCGCATGCTGAAAAATAAGCCTCCCCCTAAATGCAGTTTTACGATCGGAAGAAACGCCAGAAAGACAAGCATAATGATCGGCAGGAGCCACTTATGTCGTATCGGATTATTCTTGCGGCAGGTCGTCATGATATTGGCGATCAGACAGATCAACATGATCAGAATATTATAGATCTGTAAGATCATGTATCCGGTATATCCGTCCTTGATCCCAAAAAAACCATCATCGTATTCCTGAAGGACGATCCCATACGGGATCCCACCGGTAAAAAGCATAAGAAATAATATAGCAAACAGAACACTGTATATCGTTATATATTTCTTCATATCTCAAATATCCCCCTGTCACCTATGCATTATATCATGATACTCACATTCTGCCAAAGTGAATACCTGCCACACCCGAACACAGATTTGTGCATTTTACCGATTGACGCGCAGGAACATTTGTTCTATATTCATTTCATGAAGGATATTTATGCGATTGAGATGTGGACAGATTATGCAGCAATTATCACTTTTTCCGGAACAGAATATCGATCCGCGGTCTCCGATGACGCTCAACTGGAATCTGTGGCATGGATGCACCAAAGCCAGCCCGGGATGCCTGCACTGCTATATGTACCGTCGTGACGAATCCATCGGCAAGGATCCCTCGGTCGTGCAAAAAACGGACAGCTTCGACCTTCCGGTAAGAATCCTGCGATCCGGCGAGAACAAAGGCCGATACAAGATCCCGGCCGGTTCCCACATATACACCTGCTTCTCTTCCGACTTCTTTCATCCGGATGCGGATGCATGGCGGGATGATGCCTGGGATATGATGCATGAACGTTCAGACTGTACCTTCTTTATGATCACAAAGCGCCCGGAACGGATCGCAGACCATCTGCCCGGCAGCTGGGGCACGGGCTGGGAGCATATCACCATCGCTGTCACCTGCGAGAACCGGGATATGATCGATAAGCGGCTGCCTGTCTATCTGTCCCTTCCGCTCTTTCACCATTCCGTGATGATCGAGCCTATGCTGAGCGCCGTAGACTTAAGGCCATATATTGAAAAATACAAAACCGCCGACGGCGCTCCGGTCATCCGGCATGTATCCGTCGGCGGCGAATCCGGCCCGGGAGCCAGAGTATGTGATTACGACTGGGTGAAAGATGTCCACACACAGTGCATCGAAAACGGCATCACCTTCTACTACCACCAGACAGGCGCCAGACTGTTAAAAGACGGGAAACTGTACAACATCCCCAGGCGGATACAGCACTCACAGGCACACCGCGCAGAACGGATGCTCAACGCATATTCCGATGCCTGACCGCTGATCCGGGCATCTTACTGTATCTTAATTAACGGTACATAAGCGATTTCCCGGGTCGGCCAAAAAGCGCACAAATGCAAGCCGACAACGTCCGCCATAAACGGTGTAAATGATCGTACCAGGATACGCAGCGCATCGTTTACGACCTCCGGTTCATCGATCAAGATCGTTGCATGCGGCGTCCACGGGTAGATATCTTTTTTATCGGTCTTTATTGCGTCGTGAAGTTCCAGCAATCCTGCCGGATTCATATCCGGGCCGCCGAAAAGGACCTTTCCGCCGGCAAACAGGCCGATATGACTGATATGCACCGGTACGGAAGAAAACCGCTCTCCCAGCCGGTGCATCTCTTCGACGACTTCCTTCTCCTGATCAAGCGCAAATGTAGCCAGACTGATATGATAAGGAAGTCCGGGCGTCTGCACTCCCGTAAATCCCGCCACCTGAAGCTTTTTATACAGATCAGACATGATCCCCTGTGCATTATTATCCAGATCCGCCATCAGTGTCAGAAACTGTTCCGCCATTACCATATCCCTTTCCTAAATTCATTAAACGTATCTCATTCTGCCGGCAGCATCTCTATAAGCTTTTCCAGCGCTTCCTGTCCGTCATCGTTTCCAAGCATGGAAGAAGAGTCTTCATACTCATCATCCGTAGCGATCACCTGAAAGAACGGTTTCATTGTGATGCCTTTTATAAGATACTCGTATATTTTCTTTACATCCTTCGTAAATCCGTGCTTCTTGATAAATCGGTTATATTCCTTACTATAATCCGACTCATTCGGTCCATCATATTCCTCCAGGAAAGCTTCCTTGGACTTTAACAGGTCAATACTGAGAAGATCATCTATGTATCCTCTATGGACTGCCACGATATTCATGAACTCATGTATATTCCGGGCGATGATCCCGCATTCCCCCTCGGTACCGATATACCCGATCATTTCATCATTTAATACGACCCACAATCCGCCTACGTCGTCATGCGCAAAAGGCTTCATATTCTTATAACTGGATTCGCCCGTTCCCATAAGTTCTTCAAACCAGGAATCGTCTTCCTCCTGTTCCTTAACCCATGCCGCATCACCGATTTCGATATCACATTCAAAGAGAAGTGCATCTTTCAGATCCGGGTCATTATATAGTTCTTCAAGATAACTGCGAACCTCCTGCGGTAAATTGGTGTTATCATATTTTTCGTACCCATCCATGATATAGCTGAGTTCCTGATTATTTACTATGATCGCAATATCACCATATAATTTCTGAAGATCCGCTCTCATAGCTTCGACAACCCGCGTATCCGCAATATCGTCGATCTGCATTTCTTCCATGTGCTTTCTCAGCAAAACATCTCTGACGACCGCATACACGATCATTCCATAGCTGTAATGTTTGAATTTTTTATTGAAAATGTCTTTTCCGTTTTCTGCGATCCTGACGACATACTCTTTTTCATCCACATCAACAACAACCTTGCCGTCCTGCGGATCCACAACATTTATATATTCTGCTTCTGTTTTTTCTGCGCTTATATAACCACGATAGAGCTTGTCGATCTGTATAGGGACCCATTCCCTGACAGAACGTATTGCATCCATTTTATAGATGATCTTTGCTTTTTCAAACAGCTCTGCCAGATCCGGATAGTCCTTTGACAAAGCTTCCATATTTCTAGCCAGCGGCAGCGCGCTGTCGGATTGAATATCGATCGCTTGATCGAGCAGTTCATGAAACAGCGGGATCGTTTCATCTCTTCTGTGCATGCTTTGTGATATCAGTGAGATACAATAATAATACCCTGCGATATCCGGTATAAAATCTGTATTTTTAAAGGGATATCCCATATCCTTCAGCGTATCCAGAACAACACCGGCTACTGCATCCTTTTCGGCAAATACCGCCATTTTTTTATGATCCGCCAAAGTTCCCGGCACACGGGCATAGGACGCCAGCTTCTTAACAAGCTTCCACACTTCTTCTATGGTTTCTTCCGAAGCATGTTCCAGCAAAGGCTCTGTCATCTTTTTATGGCTGTACTTCTTTATTTCCGCATCACTTGGGATTTTTTTCTTCATTTTACCTTATCTACCTCTTTTCTTTATCCTTCTGACGATCGAGTAACGATACCGGATACCTGTGCTTTTTTACTGTTTTGGATCATACTTAATAGCATAACCATCCGTCGTACATAAAAAGCGATCTCCCACATTTACTTTATCCTTTTTCGAAACGATAAAAAACATCTTTCTGTCCGTGTCTTTCAACACATAATTTTCTATGCCGTTTTCTACTTTGATCTCTTCTATCTCATCATACCAGCATTTATACTGTCTTTTGAAAATATCTATGGATCCGCCAATAAAGAGCACAAGCAGAAACAGGTCGATAATGATCCCGAAAGATATCAGTTTTGCCAAAAACTTTATATGCAAAACCATTCCGGCAACCGGTATGAAAAGAGCGATCAACATAAGGGTATAGATCCACAGATTACTTTCCAGTAAAACTTTTTTCTTTACCAGTTTATGGATATTATCGTCCGGTGCAAATTTTACATCAACTTCCTTCTCTTCGTCATACTCACGCAATGATGTTATAAAAGTCTCAAAGTCCGTAGCCAGTTCCAATGGTTTGGGATTCGGACCATCAAAATCATCTCTGCCGATCGCGATCACTCTTGGTTCGCCATCCGCGCCACACTTGTTATAATCCAGATAAACCTTGTCATCTCCTGACATTGCGTAACAAATTGCGATCAGGTTTTCTTCATAATAAGATTTATCTTTATTTACCTCATATATGGAACATTGTTTGGTTCTTCCAAGTCCAAAGATGCCTTCAATGTCATAATATCTTTTTTTCCTGTTTATCTGCGCGCAGGTTTTCTTTAGAATGCCTCCATTATGCTGCTTCATCAAAAAGATATAGGATTTGGGCAATTTAAAACCCAGATCATTTTCTATGCTTTCGACCAGTTCATCCGACACCGCATTATCGCATTCATATTCTTCTTTATCATAATAAAGATATTTTTCTTCAGAATCCCCCCCTTCATACCATAAACTGTCTAAATCTACATTTTCAAACATTTTCATATCTCCCTGTATATTAACTGTGATATTTTGTGACAATGGCTTTTTTTCCGATCTTAACAGCGATCACTTTGTCTCCGATACTGATCTTTTCATTACGGCTTTTTATAATATTCCCTCTGAGATAGCCATCTACCCCTTTGTTACCGGGTTTTGTCACTACACATTCAACGTATAATAGTTTGCTTGAAATAATATTGTCATAAATTTCTCTGACTTCATATTCCTCTACGGTATACCCGGGATGAAATATTTTATAAACTACAATCAGGATTTCTGCAATAATGATCGGAAGCACGATCACGGGCCACACAAATACAAAAATCAATTCAAAGAATAAGAAGAATCCCAGTACATAGAATATGCTGAACATATCTTCCGATTTCAGATGCATTTTCAGTATATGCTTCTGCAACTCTTTATCCTTTTTCACAAATTGAATAACATTCTCATCCATACCGGATCCGTATTCTCCTAATCC
>JAFWRC010000249.1 GCA_017508825.1 Lachnospiraceae bacterium | reverse complement strand
TAAGCAATGCACGGCCCGGATGGCCGGGCAAGGGAGCACCGTGGCACGGATGCCGCGTTGCGACCGGTTGCGGAAGTAATGATTACATTAAGGGCAGCTTTTTAGAAATACTTAAGCCACGTAATCTGCACCCCAAACGGTTGCGATGACCACAGACGCATCGATCCCCCCAGCTGCGCCGGGCGTGACTTCCCGATAAACCGGAATTGGTCTTGGACGGAACACTTGTTATTTCGGGCTATATTTGATAGAATGCCATTTGTGTATCGGCAATTCTACGAATATATTGAGATTGGTGACTGTGAATGAAGATAAAGAAGTGTAATTTTCTGCCGTGGATCCTTTGCGGAGCCGTGGTATTGGCATGGGTGATCTTTTATGTGCTTCATGTCGGAAAGCTGCTTGATTCCGGAATGGCAAGCGAGATGGTGCTTTCGGAGATCCTTGCGAAGGAGCATGGTATCATCACGCCGAACTGGAACTACTCTTCGGAGCTCAAGGTGCTGAACAATCAGCTTTTCTACTCCCTGTTTCTTTCGCTGACAGGGAGTTATCATGTTTCCCGTATTCTTTCCGGTGTGGTTTTGTTTCTGCTCCTCGCATTGAGCAGCTTCTATTTCTGCCTGCAGGCCGGACTCAAAAAGAAGTACCCGCTGATGCTGATCCTGCTGTTTCTGCCGGTTTCGGGGGAATATGCTTACTATATGTTATATGGTATGTCTTATATACCGTATGTGGCGATCTCCTTTACCAGCATCGCATTGCTGCTTCATATCCGCCGGTCTGCGGAGAAAAAGAAAAAGATCCTGCTCACCGCGGGGCTTTTTGTGCTGGCATTTCTTGCGGGACTGGGCGGAACAAGGCAGCTAGTGATCTGCTATATCCCGATGCTCTTATTGTTTTTCATGGAAAGCATCCGGGAGAAAAAGACGACCTTGCCGGAGGCTTTGATCGCGCTTGCCGGAGGACTGGCCGGTAACGCCGTAAATACAAATGTATTGTCCGCTTCCTATCAATTCAATTCCCGGGGGGATCTGAGCTTTACCGGCTATCTTCCCGAAAAAGCCGGGGAACTGCTGATGGGGATATTTCATGGGTACGGCTATACGGAGGGACCGGCAGTGTTTTTGTCTGTTCTTGCCAATATCTGCGCCCTTCTTATCGTCGTATGCATCGTGCATTATTATGTGAGCGTTTTTGCAAAGAATAAGAGCAGGACCGGAGAGGAACGCATCTTCTCAGAGCTGCTCCTTATGATGGCAGCGGTTTATTTCCTGCTGTATCTTTTCACGGATCTGTTTTATGAGGAGTGCTGTGTCCTTTTGTTTACGGTATTTGCAGCGCCTTTGATCTGCTTCGCCCTAGAGCATTATGAGCCGGAAGAGAAAACGGGCTTTCCGGTATGGAAGGGCATGATCCCTCTGCTCGGGCTTCTGGCGGTTTTTGTTGCAGGGATCTGTACCTATTCTGATCTGGCAGGGACGGATAAAACGTCAGCGCTTAATGAAATCTCGGAGCAGCTGGTATCGCAGGGGTATGACAGCGGATACGCCTCCTACTGGAACGGGAATATCATGACGGAGCTCTCAGACGGACGTTTTGAAATGTTTAACTGGGATGATTATGTGACGGAAAAGATTGATGTAGAGGAACTGTATCTGTGGAACCAGCCGATCTCGCATGAAGAAAAGAAACCGGAGGGAAAGGTATTCATCCTGCTGAGTACGGGGGAAGAAGGCGAATGCCCGCTGGTAAGATATCTGACGGAAGAAGAGGAAGCAGCCAGAAACGATGATTATGTCGCTTACGGCTTTACTGATTATGAGAATATGCTCTCATGTCTCAGCGGATTTGAGTATGATCTGAGTGAAGGGAACTGGCTTGCGGGGAACGGAAAGGTTGAACACGATACCTGGGTGTTGCCCATCGGTTCTGTCTCCAGCGGTCCCAACATTACCTTCTATACCGGAGATTATGAGATCCTGATCGAAGGCAGCGGGATCGACCGGCTTACCTATGATGTGACGGCCGAATTCGGCGAGGTTACCCTGAAGGATACGCTTGCGGAAAATGATACGGAGCATATGAAGATCGCGGTTAGTGTTCCCGAGAATACCTATCACGTGGAGCTCCGCCTGAAAAACATCACCGTGGAGGATATCGTGATCACAAAGATCTCGATACAAAGAAAAGCCACTGCCGGATCATAGGCAGTGGCTTTAACAGCTCATCCTTTTTCTTTTACACCGGACGCGGGCTCTGCAGTATCTGCGTTCTTCTCTTTATCGGCAGATACCGATGTGATCTCGTCAGCGGATTCCGTGTCTGTGTCGGATACTGTTGCGGAATCTTCAAAGGTTCCGTCCCAGGACGTGGGATTGCCGTTGTAGTTTCCGCCGGGGCCGTAAGAACATCCTGTAATTCCCGGAATGATCAGGAGTGTTGTTGCGGCAAGTCCCAATAAACGGGATTTCTTTTTGGTGATCTTCATAATTTATCCTCCCTGTGTCAAAATTATTTCTGAAAGTCACACCATAAGAAGCTGCACTGTAATTATACTACATGGAGCCTTATCGTTCAAGCAGGCCAGAAAATATTTGGTACTTTGCGGGGATTCATGGTAAGATAAAACCAATTGTATGATGTTACGGAGGAGACGACCATGGCGGATTCAAAAAAAGAGCAGATCGAAACACTTTTTGATGAGAAATTTCTGCGGGTATATGATCTGAAGTATGCGCCTACGGGGCACTACTATAATGCGTCGAGAAGGGCAAAGGACGCCCTGGCGGCGGTGAAGGAAGAGAATGAGTTTAAGGAGATGCTGCCGGATGCGGTGAGCATGGTGGTGATCTTTAAAGGAAGCGACGGGGAAGCGAAGCTTCTGCTGACCAAAGAGTACCGCTATCCGGTGGGAAGGTTTTTGCTGAGCGTTCCGGCAGGGCTGATGGATCCGGAAGATGCGGATGCGGAGCAGCCGCTGTTTGAGACAGCCAGGCGGGAACTGATGGAGGAAGCGGGACTTGCACTGACGGAGAAGGACCGGATCAGCATCGTAAATCCGCTGCTGTTCAGTTCTCCCGGGATGACGGATGAGAGCAATGCCATCGTATGCGTGGTGGTAGAACGTGACGGTACGGAGGGCTTGAGCCAGACCGGAGCCGTCGGTCAGGAGAAATTCGACGGATTTGTGCTGACGGATCTTAAGACCGCAAAGAAGTATTTGAAAGAAGGCCGGGATGCAGACGGGATTTTCTATTCCGTATATACCTGGATCGGGCTGATGTGGTTTGTAAGCGGTATGTGGAAAGATTGAGATGGTTCGGAACAGTTATGATAAAAAATGATCAGGGGATGAACGGATGAATGTAATTGAACGGATGCACAGCGGCTTTACCTTTTTTGACGGTGGCTGCGGCACGATCCTGCAGGCGGCGGGCCTGCAGCCGGGAGAACTGCCGGAAAAATGGAATATGACCCATGCGGACGTGATCCGGCAGATGCACTATGACTATCTGCTGGCGGGCGTGCATATTTTGAAGACCAATACCTTCGGCGCAAACAGCCTAAAATATGCTCCGGATGCGACGGACGGTTTTTCTTTAGGTGAAGTGGTTGCGGCAGCGGTGGAGAATGCCCGGGCGGCGATCAAAGCGGCAGAAGAGGGGACGGATATCCACGGCAAAGCGGCAGATGCGAAGCTGTTTGCCAACGTGGCGGAAGAACACTATGTGGCTCTGGATATCGGATCCCTGGGAAAGCTGTTAAAACCGCTGGGCGATCTGGATTTTGAAGATGCCTATGAGATCTTTCTGCAGATCGTAAAAGCCGGAATGGCAGCAGGCGCCGATCTGGTGCTGGTGGAGACCATGAACGATCTGTATGAGGCGAAGGCGGCTGTGCTGGCAGCAAAAGAATCGGGGCTGCCGGTGGTATTGACCACCGCATACGATGAGTCGCACAAACTGCTGACCGGCGGAGATCCGAGAACGGTAGTTGCGGTAGCGGAAGGTCTGCGGGTGGATGCGGTAGGCGTTAACTGCAGCTTAGGGCCGGATGAGATGATGGAGATCGTGGATGAACTGGTCAAGTATGCCAGCGTTCCGGTGGTCGTAAATCCGAATGCGGGACTCCCGAGGACCGAAAACGGCAAGACCATCTATGATGTGAAACCGGAAGGCTTCCGGGCTTCCATGGAAAAGATCGCATCAAAGGGGGCCAGGGTACTGGGCGGCTGCTGCGGTACCACACCGGCGCATATCGGCGCGATGATCGAGGGCGTGAAGCAGATGCAGCCGGTGCCTTTGTCGGAAAAAGAGTACACGCTGATTACCTCGTATACGCATGCCGTGGAATTCGGTAAGAAACCGATCCTGATCGGCGAGCGCATCAACCCGACCGGCAAGAAGAAATTTAAAGAAGCGCTGCGAGCGCATGATATGGATTATATCCTGCAGCAGGGCATCCTGCAGCAGGAGCAGAAGGCGGATGTGCTGGATGTGAATGTCGGCCTGCCGGAGATCGATGAAGTGGCTATGATGGAAGAGGTGGTGCAGGAACTGCAGGCCATCACGGATCTGCCGCTGCAGATCGATACCACGGATCCCGTCGCTATGGAAAAGGCGCTGCGCCGCTATAACGGCAAGCCGCTCATCAACTCCGTCAACGGCAAAGAGGAAGTGATGAAGACGGTCTTCCCGCTGGCAGCAAAATACGGCGGTCTGGTGGTGGCACTGACCATCGATGAAGAAGGCATCCCGAATACCGCGGAGGGACGACTGGCCATTGCAGAGCATATGTATCAGGTGGCAGCGGAATACGGTATCAAGAAGAAAGATATCATCATCGACCCGCTGGCCATGTCCATCAGCGCGGAACCGGATTCGGCCAAAGTGACCCTGCAGGCTTTAAAACTGATCCACGATAAACTGGGAGGTCTGACCAGTCTGGGCGTATCCAATATTTCCTTTGGTCTGCCCAATCGTGACCTGGTGAATGCGGCCTTCTTTACTATGGCAATGCAGAACGGGCTGTCGGCGGCTATTATGAACCCGGCCTCCACCGAGATGATGAAGTCCTACTATACCTTCTGCGCATTGCAGGCACTGGATGATAACTGCGGCGCCTATATCGACTTTGCGGCGAACTATGCGCCGGCGGCAGCAGCACCGGCAGCGGGAGGCACGGCACCGGCAGCGGGCGGCAGCAAAGATGCCTATGCGGAGATTGAGGATCCGGCCAAGCGTCCGCTGGTAGAGGCAATCGTAAAAGGCTTAAAGGATCGTGCGGGAACCCTTTGCGGGGAACTGCTGGACAGGGGGATGGATTCGCTGGAAGTGATCAACGGGGCGCTGGTACCGGCGCTGGACATCGTGGGCAAGGGCTTTGAGAAGAAGACGGTCTTTCTGCCGCAGCTTCTGATCAGCGCGGAGACGGCAAGCATCGCTTTTGATGTGATCCGGACCAAGCTGCAGAGCGCGGGCGTGCAGGAAGAGATCAAAGGGCGTGTGATCCTGGCAACCGTAAAGGGCGACATCCACGATATCGGCAAGAACATTGTAAAGGTCCTGCTGGAAAACTACGGCTATGATGTGGTGGACCTAGGCAGGGATGTGCCGCCGGAACTGATCGTGGAGACGGCCAAGAAAGAGGACATTCACCTGGTGGGCCTGAGCGCGCTGATGACCACTACGGTGCCGGCGATGGAAGAGACCATCAAGCAGCTGCGGGAAGAGTGGCCGGACTGCAAGGTGGTGGTAGGCGGTGCCGTGATGACGCCGGAATATGCGGATATGATCGGCGCAGATAAATATGCAAAGGACGCGATGGAAACCGTAAGATACGCAGAGCAGATATTCAACAGTTAGTTTTTCATCAGAGGGTAATGCTTATGTATTATTTTATCGTTAATCCGGCAGCAAAATCCGGCAGGGGAATGCAGGTATGGAGACAGGTGCGCACGGAATTGAAGATCCGTGGCACAGAATATCGTTTTTATCTGACTACCAAAGAACGGAACGCATCATTTCTGGCGAAACATCTGCTGAAGAAGAAACCCGGAGAGATCACGATCGTGGCACTGGGCGGAGACGGTACGGTCAACGAGGTGCTGCAGGGGATCGCTGCGGCCGGGGCATTTCCGCGGGTCCGGCTGGGATATATCCCTGCGGGATCCTCCAATGATCTGGCCAGGGCACTTTGCCTGCCACAGGATCCGGCGGAGATATTGAGCCGTATCCTTTTGGGAGAGGATGAGCGGCAGATCGATCTGGGGCGTCTGAATTACCGCAATGCGGAAGATCCGGCGCTGAACGGGAAACAGCGGTACTTCATCGTGAGCGCCGGGATCGGTTTTGATGCGGCGGTCTGCGAGGAGGCGCTGCGGACGAAGGATAAGGCGTTTTTTAACCGCATCGGTCTGGGAGCTTTCTCCTACGGGTTTCTGTGCGTAAAACGGCTGCTGTTTTCCAAAGGGACGGATTTTCAGATCACTCTGGACGGAAAGCGGATCCATGCCGTACAGGACAGCATGTTTGTGGCGGTGATGAACCATAAATACCAGGGCGGAGGCGTGATGTTTGCGCCGGATGCGGAGGATGACGACGGGGAACTGGACGTGTGCTTTACGGATCGGATGAGCCGGACACAGGTTCTGATGGTCCTGCCAAAAGCATATCGCGGTACGCACGTGGGAACACCGGGGATCCGGATCGACCGGGCCCGCAAGATCCGCATCGTCAGTTCGGAACCGCTTTATGTACATACGGACGGGGAGGTGCAGACCAAAGCGACGGATATCTCCGTCCGCTGTCTGCCGGCAAAACTCCGTCTGCTGGTTTAGGGCCGGTTTCGTTAAGGACCCGTGAAATTTTCTGTTGAAAAAGTATATTCATATAGTATATACTGTATGATAGCGTGTTTTTTGAAATCAAATTAGGAGGATTTTCATATGTATTCATTGGAAGAACTGAAAGCAGTGGATCCGGAGATCGCGCAGGCCATCGTTGACGAGCAGGCGCGTCAGAACAGCCATATCGAGCTGATCGCATCCGAGAACTGGGTAAGCCATGCGGTAATGGCTGCTATGGGCAGCGTGCTGACCAACAAGTATGCAGAAGGATACCCGGGCAAGCGTTACTACGGCGGCTGCGACTGCGTAGACGTAGTAGAGACTCTTGCGATCGAGCGCGCAAAGAAGCTGTTCGGCTGCACCTATGCAAACGTACAGCCGCATTCCGGTGCACAGGCAAACCTGGCAGTACAGTTTGCTATCTGCCAGCCGGGTGATACCATCATGGGTATGAACCTGGATCACGGCGGGCATCTGACACACGGCAGCCCGGTAAATATTTCCGGTACCTATTTCAATATCGTACCTTACGGCGTAAACGCTGACGGTTTCATCGATTATGATGAGCTGCGCGCAAAGGCTCTGGAGTGCAAGCCGAAGATGATCATCGCAGGCGCAAGCGCATATGCACGTACCATTGACTTCAAGAAATTCCGTGAAGTTGCTGACGAAGTAGGCGCAGTCCTGATGGTAGATATGGCGCACATCGCAGGTCTGGTAGCAACCGGACTGCATCCGTCACCGATCCCGTATGCGGACGTGGTAACAACAACAACACACAAGACACTGCGCGGACCCCGCGGCGGTCTGATCCTTTCTTCCGAAGAGAATGCAAAGAAGTATAAATTCAACAAGGCAGTATTCCCGGGCATCCAGGGCGGTCCGCTGATGCACGTGATCGCAGCAAAGGCTGTATGCTTCCAGGAAGCGCTGTCCGATGATTTCAAGACCTACTGCCAGGGTATCGTAGACAATGCACAGGCACTGGCAAAGGGGCTGATGAGCAGAGGCTTAAAGATCGTATCCGGTGGTACCGATAACCACCTGATGCTGCTGGATCTGACCGCAAACAACCTGACCGGTAAAGAGGTTGAGGCCTGGATGGATGCGGCTCACCTGACCGCAAACAAGAATACGATCCCGAACGATCCGCAGAAGCCGAACGTAACCAGCGGTATCCGTCTGGGTACACCGTCCGTTACCAGCCGTGGTATGAATACCGGGGATATGGACCGTATCGCAGAGGCGATCGCCCTGATCGTAAAAGAGGGCGAGGCAGCAGTGCCGAAGGCTCGCGCGATCGTGGATGAACTGACCGCAAAATATCCGCTGGTATAATTTAGTGTAAGAAATGGTTTTGGGGATCCCTCCGGTGCGAAACCGCCGGAGGGATTTTTATAGGAATGAGAAAATGGTATGTTAAAGGTAACGGTCAGAACGCAAGGAGTTCTGAACAGTTACTGTTAAAGAACGTGATCAAAAAGTTCATAACATTTGCGATGGTATTGTATGTCCTGTGCGGAAATGCCCCGGAGGTGTCTGCCGGATTCGGGAATGCCGTAGCGGCGGATGGGGTATATCTGGTGGATGATCATACCGTGACGGTCCTGATCACCGCAGGGAAGACCGAGTGGAGCAAGGCTCTGGGAAAAGACGGCTCGGTAGAGATCTACGCCCTTGCGCCGTTTGAGAATGCGGTGCCAAAGGACCGGATGCCGGTTGCGAAGGTGATGCTTTATGCAGCGGACTGGGCACAGTCTTCCGATACGATCACCAAGCGGGCCACCTTTGTATTGCCGGAAAACGGTCTCTACAGGAAATACGCGGTGGGCGGAAAGTATGGTGTGAACCTGCAGGTGAAATACATCTGCAACCCCGAGCTGCTGGCAACGCATACGAAAGAGCGTATCGATTATCCGGCCAAACTGCCGGAAGGAATGTTTGCAAACTACCATATCGACTTAAAGCAGTATAGCGATTCCTATGTGCTTGGTACCGCAAAGATCGTGCAGTTCAATAACTATGGTACCAACCCGGTCCTTCGGCATCCGCTGGCGGATGCCGAAGATATCCATGCGCCCTGGGAGCATGATGTGGACAAGCAGCCGTTTCAGTATATGATGAATGCCTCGGATCCGGACGGGATCGCGGCAATGGCAAAGATCATGCACGAGGTGGCATCGAACGGTCCGGGGCAGGATTACATCATCGGAAACGAGGTGAACGTCCGCAAATGGTGCTACATCTCTTATGTGGATGAGGAGCAGTACATCCGTGAATATATGCAGGTTTTCCGCGTGGCCTATAACGCGATCAAGAGCGCGGATGCCAATGCGCGTGTCTTTATCTGCCTGGACCATGACTGGAACCGGGATCATCCGGAAGGGGATTGGGAGCGTTACTGCGTGATCGATTCCAGGGATTTCCTGATCCGCTTTAATGAGATGATCCGGGAAGAGGGAAACATCGGCTGGGGGCTGGCGTACCATCCGCATCTGGCGCCGCTTACGAATGCAAAGTTCTGGGACAACAGTGAGCCGTATCGTTCCCTGATCGACGAGGACCGTATCGTTACGGTGCAGAATCTGTCGGTGGTAACGGATCTGCTGAAGCAGGAAGAGTTTCTGGATGCGGAAGGAAAGGTGCGCAGCGTGATGGCCACAGAGGTGACCTATTCCGCCAATCAGGGCGCGGATGTGCAGGGGGCGGCGGTTTATGCGGCCTATGTATCGATACTCCGCAACCCGTATGTGGAGACGATCGTGATCAATCAGGATCCGCAGGAGGATATCGACGGCATCTTTACCCCGATGGCGCAGTATGTGTATGACAATATGGACGGGCCTGCCGCATACGCATATGATGTGTGGGCAAAACAGGTGATCGGGATCACGGACTGGGGACAGATCCTCAGGTGACCGGACGCCGGCCGGCACCGGTCCGGACAGAAAGCCCCTTGAATAAAGAGGGCTTTTTTGGTATAATAACGTCATGGTTTTTCCATGAGAAGAGTTTCCATGAAAACCGACGAGATATCTGAAAGGAGAGAGAGTATGAAAAGAAGGATCCAGAAGCTGATCGCGGTATTTGCGACAGCACTGACCGTTCTGGCAGGAAATGCGATGCCTGCATTTGCGGCGCCGCAGACCATGCCGGACGGAGGTACTTTTGATGCGGAGTTTTATGCTTCGACGTATCCGGATGTGGCAGCAGTGCTTGGTACGGATGCAACCGTTCTCTACCAGCATTATCTGCTGGCGGGAAAAGCGGAGGGCAGACTGCCTTATGCGGGCGCAAACGGAGGTGCGGCAACAACGACACCGACAGCAACGACCGGCGTGGGGGCATATCTGACAGACAAGAATACCGTACAGCTGACTCTGAATCTGGCAAAGGCACCGACCAGTGATGACGGTGTGTTATCCGTATATGCGCTGGCACCGTTTGAGTATGCGATCCCGGCAGACCGTACACCGATCGCAACGACGGCACTGTCCGCAAATCCGTCCGTGAAGTTTGCGCTTCCGGCATCCGGTCTGTATCTGAAATATGCATACGGCGTGACCCAGGGCGGAAAGAAAGTAATGGCAGGCAATGCGCAGTACATCCTGAATCCGGAACTGCTGGCAACTGCTACCAAGCCGCGAGTGGCTTATCCGGCAAAGGCACCGGAAGGCATTTTTGCAAATTACAACATTGATACCCTGCAATACAGCGATTCCTATGCGCTCGGTACCGCAAAGATCGTACAGTTCAACAACTATGGTACCAATCCGGTATTGAAGCACCCGCTGGCAAATGCGGCAGATTCTCATGCACCGTGGTCTCACGATGTGGATAAGAAACCGTTCCAGTATATGCTCAATGCTTCCGATATGAACGGTATCACTACCATGGCAAATATTATGCACCAGGTGGCGCTGACCGGCCCGGGGCAGGATTATGTTATCGGTAACGAAGTAAACGTTCGTAAGTGGGCTTACATCGCATACGTCGGTGATGAGCAGTACATCCGTGAGTATGTGCAGGCATTCCGTGTGGCATACAATGCGATCAAGAGCGCCGATGCAAACGCGCGTGTTATGATCTGCATGGATCAGAACTGGGATCGTAACCACCCGGCAAATTACTGGGAACACTACTGTGTGATCGATGTTAAGGACTTCTTGAACAGCTTTAACAACCAGATCAAGGCAGAAGGCAACATCGACTGGGCGATGGCATTCCATCCGCATCCGGTACCGCTGACCTATGCAAAATTCTGGGCAAACAGCGCAAACTACAGCTCTCTGGTGAAGAACAACCGTATGGTGACCATCGAGAACCTGTCTACGGTTTCCAATTATCTGTCCCAGCCGGCATTCCTGAATACCAAGGGACAGCCGCGTGGCGTGATCGCAGCAGAGGTTGGTTACTCTTCCCTGCAGGGCGCGGATGTACAGGCAGCAGCAATCTATGCGGCATATATGGCGGTACAGCGTAATCCTCTGGTAGAGACCATCGTGATCAACCAGGATCCGCAGCCGAACATCAACAGTATCTTCACTCCGAAGGCACGTGAGGTATTTGATAATATGGATGGCGTAAACGGCGCAGCATATGATGCGTGGGCAAAATCCGTGATCGGTATCTCCGATTGGGGCAAGATCCTGAAGTAAACAGATCTGCATAAGAATAAGAAAAGAAGCCCTGCCGGGACTGACCGGCGGGGCTTAATTTTTTGCTTTACGAACGGAAAAACCTATGCTATAATACGCACAGTGTGCTTGGGGATAGTGTACCCTGACACCGGTATTACATATTTTGATGTTTTTAGGAGGAGAAGTTTTAAGATGAGCGTACAGATGGAGAAATTAGAGCACAATATGGCGAAGCTGACCATTGAGATGGCACAGGACGAGTTTGATAAATTCGTAGACGCTGCATACAAGAGAAATAAGAACAAGATCAATATACCGGGTTTTCGTAAGGGCAAAGTATCCCGTCAGATCATCGAGAAGATGTACGGCAAAGAGTTTTTCTACGGCGATGCCGTAAATGATGCGATCGCAGATGCATACGAGAAGGCATATGATGAGTGCGAAGAAGAGATCGTATCCCGTCCGGAGATCGATATCGTGACGCTGGAAGCAGGAAAGCCGTTCGTATTTACCGCAGAAGTAGCATTGAATCCGGAAGCAAAGATCGGTGAGTACAAGGGCGTGGAGATCGAGAAGGCAGACAGCGAAGTGACCGATGCGGATGTTGATGAATTCATCAACAAAGAGCGCGATGAAGATGCACGTATGACTGTAGTAGACCGTGCTGCACAGAACGGTGACCAGGTTATCCTGGATTATGAAGGCTTTGTAGACGGTGAGGCTTTTGAAGGCGGCAAGGGTGAGAACCACCCGCTGACCCTGGGCTCCAATTCCTTTATCCCGGGCTTTGAGGATCAGGTAGTGGGCAAGAAGGCTGAGGAAGAGTTTGACGTAAATGTAACCTTCCCGGAGGACTATCACGCAGAGAACCTGAAGGGCAAGGCAGCTGTATTCAAGTGCAAGGTGCACGAAGTAAAGGAGAAGCAGACTCCGGAGCTGGATGATGACTTCGCAGGCGATAAGGGCTTTGATACCGTTGATGAGTACAAGGCAGATGTACGTGAGAAGCTGACCGCAAGAAAAGCGGAAGCTGCTAAGAATAAGAAGGAAAGTGATGTTCTGGAGAAGCTGATCGAGGGCGCTGAGATGGATATCCCGGAAGCAATGATCAAATCCCAGGTAGAGCAGTCCATCGATGAGTATGCGCAGCAGCTGCGCCGCCAGGGCCTGTCTCTGGACCAGTACTTTATGTTCACAGGTCTGGATCGCGAGAAGATGGCAGAGAATTCCCGCCCGGGCATTGAGAAGCGCATCAAGTCCCGTCTGGTACTGGAAGCAGTAGCAAAGGCAGAGGGCATCGTGGCAAGCGATGAGGACTATGAGAAGGAACTGACCGAGATGGCTGAACAGTACAAGCTTGACGTGGAAAACATCAAGGGTATGATCCGCCCGCAGGATGAGAAGATGATGCGGAAGGATATCGAGATCCAGAAAGCTCTGGACTTTGTTGTGGAGAACGCAAAGGAGAAATAAAACATGATCGAGAGAATTTCGAATGATCTGGTTCCTGTTGTTGTAGAGCAGACCAGTCGTGGAGAGCGCAGTTATGATATTTATTCCAGACTGTTAAAAGACCGTATCATCTTTTTGGACCATGAAGTGACGGATCTTACAGCCAGCCTGGTAGTGGCACAGATGCTGTTTTTGGAAGCGGAAGATCCGGATAAGGATATCCAGTTATATATCAACTCTCCGGGCGGATCCGTGACCGCAGGTATGGCGATCTACGATACCATGCAGTTCATCAAGTGCGATGTATCCACCAACTGCATCGGTATGGCGGCAAGCATGGGCGCATTCCTGCTGGCAGGCGGCGCAAAGGGCAAGCGTTTTGCACTTCCGAACGCAGAGATCATGATCCATCAGCCGCTGGGTGGCGCGAAGGGCCAGGCGACGGAGATCGAGATCGCTGCTAAGCACATTCTGCAGACCAAGGAAAGACTGAACCGTATCCTGGCAGAAAACTGCGGCCAGCCTTACGATATCGTGGCAGCCGATACGGATCGTGATAACTGGAAGACGGCGGAAGAAGCCAAGGCTTACGGTCTGATCGATGAAGTGATCACAAAGCGCCCGAGCACCGAGGAAAAGAAGTAATCATACAAATAAAGGATAAATGATATGGCAGGAAGAATGATCGATCCGAAAAAGATCAAATGCTCCTTCTGCGGGAAATCGCAGGATGCGGTAAGACGTATGATCGCAGGCCCGGAAGGGATCTATATCTGTGATGAGTGCGTGGATATCTGTTCGGATATCATTGAAGAAGAGGAATATGACGAGCCGGATGAGGGCTTAAACATCAATCTGCTGAAGCCGGTAGAGATCAAGGAGTTTCTTGATACCTATGTGATCGGACAGGAAGAGGCGAAGAAGGTTCTTTCGGTTGCCGTGTACAATCACTACAAGCGCGTAACGGCACCGAAGAAAAAGGATGATGTAGAGCTGCAGAAGTCCAATATCATTATGGTGGGACCGACCGGTTCCGGTAAGACGTATCTGGCACAGTCACTGGCAAGGATCCTGGGTGTTCCGTTTGCGATCGCGGATGCGACGACACTGACGGAAGCGGGCTATGTCGGTGAAGATGTGGAGAACATCCTGCTGAAGCTGATCCAGGCGGCAGATAATGATATCGAAAAAGCACAGTACGGTATCGTATATATTGATGAGATCGACAAGATCACCAAGAAGAGTGAGAACGTTTCGATCACCAGAGATGTATCCGGTGAAGGTGTACAGCAGGCACTCTTGAAGATCGTAGAAGGAACGCTGGCAAGTGTTCCGCCCCAGGGTGGCCGTAAGCATCCGCAGCAGGAGCTGCTGCAGATCGATACGACCAATATCCTGTTTATCTGCGGCGGTGCATTTGACGGACTGGAAAAGATCATCGGTAACCGTCTGAACAAGAAGGCGATCGGTTTCAATGCAGAGCTGCAGAGCAATAAGGAAGAGGATCTTTCCAAGCTGCTGCACAGCGTAACCCCGCAGGACTTCATCAAGTTCGGTCTGATCCCGGAATTTGTGGGACGTGTGCCGGTAGGCGTGGTTCTGGACGGGCTGGATAAGGCAGCACTGGTATGTATCCTGAAAGAGCCGAAGAACGCGTTGGTGAAGCAGTACCAGAGACTGTTCGATATGGACGAAGTGGAGCTGGTCTTTGAAGACGATGCACTGGAAGAGATCGCGGCGCAGGCTCTGGAGCGCAAGATCGGCGCACGAGGACTGAGATCCATTCTGGAGAGTACCATGATGGATGTGATGTACCGCATCCCTTCGGATGATACGATCGGCAGCGTGACGATCACGAAAGCAGCCGTAAAGGGTGAAGCGGAACCTCTCATCACACATCGTGAGGGAAAGAAGGACGGCTCCAAAAAAGATAAGGACCGAAAGCACGCGTAAACAGAGCGTGTTATATGACGGCAGGATTAATGATAGACGCACGGACATTACTGCCGTGCGTCTAACTGTTTATATGCGCAGGGGTACGAATTGATTTTTTCGCCCGCCGGTGAACCTACCCCGCGCGGCGAGCAAGGATGGTGAAGCTATGGCAGAGAAGAAAACCGGAAGAAAGAATACGAAAAGAATACAGACCTCGGAACTTCCCGTGATCGTGATCCGGGAACTGACACTGTTCCCCGGAATGTCGATGCAGTTTGATCTGGAAAAGAAACCGTCGGTACAGGCTGTTGAGGCGGCAATGCTCAAAGACCAGCAGGTTTTTCTGATCGATCAGGTCAGCGGGGAAGAGGATGCAACGCTGGAGAATCTGGCCAGTGTCGGTACCGTGGCAGAAGTACAGCAGGTGCTGAAGCTGCATAACGGTATGATGCGCATTCAGGTACAGGGACTTCATCGTGGCTCATTAAAGAAGCTGGATAAGGAGTCGGCGCCGTATTATACCGGGGACATCATGAAAAGTGAGGAAACGGAACTGGCGGATGCGGTTAAAAAAGAAGCGGCGCGTCGGGAGATGCTGCAGCTTTTTGAGCAGTTTAACCGTGAATTCGGGACGCCGGATCCGAGATTTATAAAGATGCTGAAAAAGATCCGCCCGGTAGGTGAACTGGCGGACCGTATCAGTGCCAACCTGCCGATGGGAGAGCAGGATAAGCTGAAGATCCTGGAGACGACGGATGTTCGGGAACGTTATCAGATGCTGCTTAAGATGATCGCGCAGGAGATGGAAGTGGCCAGAGCGCGGAAGGAGCTTTCCGAGGAAGTGAGCCGTCAGGTGGACCAGCACCAGCGGGAATACATCCTGCGGGAACAGATGGCATTCATCCAGAATGAACTGGATGAGGCAGACGGAGAGCCTTCGGAGATCGAACAGTACAAAAAGGCGGCGGAAGAACTGGTGGCTTCCCAGGAAGTCAAGGATAAGCTGGCCAAAGAGATCCGCCATATGGAGCAGAACGGCTACGGTAATCCGGAGACGGCGACGCTGCGGGCGTACATAGAAACCTTACTGGAACTGCCCTGGGATAAGAAGACCGAAGGGGCAGATGAGATCATCGATATCGCTGCAGCCAAAGAGATCCTGGAGCGGGATCATTACGGATTGAAAGACGTTAAGGAGCGTGTCCTGGAGTATTTGGCTGTACGTACGCTTACGAAAAAAGGCGACAGCCCGATCCTCTGTCTCGTAGGACCGCCGGGAACCGGCAAGACTTCCATTGCCCGATCCGTAGCGGAAGCAACGGGGAAACCGTATGTGCGCATCTGCCTGGGCGGTGTGCGTGACGAAGCAGAGATCCGCGGCCACAGACGTACCTATGTCGGGGCGATGCCGGGGCGTATTTCGGCCGGCTTAAAGCAGGCGCAGGTGAAGGATCCGCTGATGCTCCTGGATGAGATCGACAAGATGAGCCAGGATTACCATGGCGATACGGCATCGGCGATGCTGGAGGTGCTGGACAGTGAGCAGAACCGCAATTTCCGGGATCACTACGTAGAGCTGCCGATGGATCTGTCGGAGGTGCTGTTCATAGCAACCGCCAATGATGAGTATCTGATCCCCAGGCCTTTGCTTGACCGTATGGAAGTGATCGAGATCGCCGGGTATACTGCGAACGAGAAGTTCCATATCGCAAAGGAACATCTGTTAAAGAAAGTATATGAAAAGAACGGGATCACGCAGAGACAGCTGATGGTAGCGGACAGCGCGATCCGCAAGATCATCGAATGCTATTGCCGTGAAGCGGGCGTCCGCCAGCTGGAACGCGAGCTGGATCGTCTGTGCAGAAAGGCAGCGGTGGAGATCCTGACCAGACAGGCGGCCAATAAGAAAGGCAAAAAAGGAACAAAGAAGAATGCAAAGCCGGCGGCAGGAGGTACGATCCGCGTAAGTGAACGCAATCTTGAAAAATATTTAGGCAAGATTAAATTCCCGAAAGAGCAGCTGTCGGGACGCAATGAGATCGGTATCGTGCGCGGACTGGCGTGGACCTCGGTCGGGGGCGATACCCTGCAGATCGAAGTAAACATCATGCCGGGAAAAGGCGAACTGGTCCTGACCGGCCAGCTGGGCGATGTGATGAAGGAATCTGCGATCGCAGGACTTTCCTATGTGCGTTCCGTGGCACCAAAGTATGATATTGACGAAGAGTTCTTCCAGAAGAACGATATCCATATCCATATTCCGGAAGGCGCGGTACCCAAGGACGGCCCCAGCGCTGGCATCACCATGGCTACGGCGGTGCTTTCGGCGATCACCAGGACGAAGGTGCGCCGCGATCTGGCGATGACCGGTGAGATTTCCCTGCGCGGACGTGTGATGCCGGTGGGCGGTCTGAAGGAAAAGATCCTGGCAGCAAAGACCCTGGGGATCCGGACGGTGCTGGTGCCGGATGAGAACCGGCGGGATGTGGAAGAGATCGATCACGAGATCACGGACGGGGTGGAGATCATCTACGTTTCGAAGATGGAAGAAGTCATCAAGCAGGCATTTTTAGCATAAAAATACGGGAATATCTATATGAAGATCAAGAAAGTGGAATTGGAGACGGTCTGCGGCATCACCAGCAAGATCCCGGAGAATACCCTGCCCGAGTTTGCGTTTGCAGGCAAGAGCAATGTGGGAAAATCTTCGCTGATCAATGCGCTGATGCAGCGTAAGAGCCTGGCCAGGACCAGCTCACAGCCGGGAAAGACGCAGACGATCAACTTTTACAATGTGAATGATGAGCTGTACCTGGTAGATCTGCCGGGTTACGGCTATGCCAAGGTGGGAAAGGACGTCACGGCGAAGTGGGGGCAGATGGTGGAACGGTACCTGCACCGGTCAAAGATGCTGCAGATGGTTTTTCTGCTCATTGATATCCGGCACGATCCGTCCGCCAATGACCGCCAGATGTATGACTGGGTGGTCGCACAGGGCTTTACGCCGGTGATCATCGCAACCAAAGCGGATAAGATCAAGCGCAGCCAGCTGGCCAAACAGGTGAAAATGATCCGCGAGGGACTGGGAATGCCGAAGGATGAACTGCTGATCCCGTTTTCCGCCGAGACAAAGCAGGGGCGGGATGAGATCTATGCGCTTCTGTCGGGGCAGGAGGATGTATCGGAAGATGTAAATGCATAAAAGTGCATCTTGTCATGCAGAAAAAAATATTGTAAAATAAAAAGCGGATGTTTCAAGGTTCTTTTGTTAAGATTGTACAGAAACTAAAAAAATCAAAAAAACATCCCGATGAGATACAAGGGGGTATATCCTATGGCAATGAGATTGATCACAAGGTCGGATTTTGATGGTTTGGCATGCGGTACGTTGCTTTTGGAAGCAGGCGTGATCGACCATTGGAAATTTGTGCATCCGAAGGATCTTCAGGACGGATTGATCGAGATCGATGAAAATGATTGCCTGGCAAATGTGCCTTTTGTTGAGGGATGCGGACTTTGGTTCGATCATCATTCCAGTGAGTTTGAACGTAATGAGCTGGAAGGAAAATATAAAGGGGAGAGCCGTATCACGCCTTCCTGCGCGCGTATCATTTATGAGTATTACGGCGGCGAGGAGCGTTTCTCTCATTTTAATGATATGATGAAGGCCGTGGATAAGGTAGATTCCGGTAACCTGACGATCGATGAGATCCAGCATCCGGAGGGATGGATCCTGGTAGGTCTTCTGATGGATCCCCGTACCGGTCTGGGCAGATGGCGCAACTTTACGATCCCGAATTACCGCTTGATGGAAGTGCTGATGGAGGCGATCCGGACGATGGATACCGAAGAGATCCTGGCATTGCCGGATGTGGTGGAGCGTATCGAAGTATATCGTGAGCAGGATGCCAAGTTCAAAGAGATGGTAAGAGCGCATACGCGTGTGGAAGGCGATGTGATCATTTCCGATCTGCGCGGTGTGGATCCGATCTATTCGGGCAACCGTTTTATGATCTACAGTATGTATCCGGAGCAGAATATTTCCGTTTGGATCGTAAGCGGTAAGGGCGGACAGGGATGTTCCTGCGCGACCGGTTACAGTATCTTAAACAAGACCAGTCACGTAAATGTCGGCGCATTGATGCTGAAATACGGCGGCGGCGGACACCGCAAGGTAGGTACCTGCCAGTTTACGAACGAGACAATGGATACCAATATACCGCTGCTTTTGGATGATCTGGTGAACTATGATAAGAATTTCCCCGACGGCGAGGTAAACAGTGAAAAGAATAAGCCGGTGGGAGTAGTGATCCGTTCCAATAAGGATTGAGATATACAGGAAAAGAATGAACAGGGAAGGGCGGTTGCTTCAAACCGCCCTTTCATGACGAAAGAATAAGAGGAGTGAAAGATGGCAGAGGAGATCAAAGAGACCGAAGGAACTGAAGCGGCGGAGACAAAAGAAAGCCGTAATTTTATTGAGCGTGAGATCGATAAGGATCTGGCAGAAGGGGTATACGATACCGTTCATACCCGTTTTCCGCCGGAACCGAACGGCTATCTGCATATCGGTCATGCAAAGGCGATCCTGACCAGCTACGGCATGGCGCAGAAATACGGCGGAAAGTTCAATCTCCGTTTTGACGATACGAATCCGACCAAGGAAAAAAGCGAGTTTGTGGAATCCATCAAAGAGGACGTAAAGTGGCTCGGCGCGGACTTTGAGGACCGCCTGTTCTTTGCATCGAATTATTTCGGGCGTATGTATGAATGCGCCGTGGAACTGATCAAGAAGGGCAAGGCTTATATCTCCGATCTTTCTGCAGATGAGATCCGTGAGACCAGAGGTGATTTTGAGCATCCGGGCAAGGATGATCCGGGACGGGAGCGCAGCATCGAAGAAAACCTGCGCATCTTTACCGAGATGAAAGACGGCAAGTATGCGGACGGTGAGAAAGTATTACGTGCCCGCATCGATATGTCTTCCCCGAATATGAACATGCGCGATCCGGTCATTTACCGTGTGGCGCATATGACCCACCACAATACCGGGGATACCTGGTGCATCTACCCGATGTATGATTTTGCGCATCCGCTGGAGGATGCTTTCGAGGGGATCACACATTCCCTGTGTACTCTGGAATTTGAGGATCACCGCCCGCTGTATGACTGGGTGGTACGCGAAGTGGGCTTTGAGAAGCCGCCCCGCCAGATCGAGTTTGCCAAGATGTATCTGACCAACGTGGTGACCGGCAAGCGCTATATCAAGAAACTGGTGGAAGACGGCATTGTGGACGGCTGGGATGACCCGCGTCTGGTATCTATTGCTGCTTTGCGCAGACGTGGCTATACACCGGAATCCATCAAGCGTTTTGTGGAACTGTCCGGTCTGTCCAAGGCGAATGCATCCTGTGATATGGCAATGCTGGATTACTGCATCCGCGAAGATCTGAAACTGTCAGCGAAACGTATGATGGCAGTTCTGGATCCGGTGAAGCTGGTGATCGATAACTATCCGGAAGGGGAATACGAGGAGCTGGAGATCCCCAACAATATGGAAAACGAGTCCCTGGGCGTGCGTAAAGTACCGTTTGGACGGGAACTGTACATTGACCGTGAGGACTTTATGGAGGAGCCGCCGAAGAAGTATTACCGTCTGTATCCGGGCAATGAGGTGCGCCTGATGAGCGCGTACTTCGTAACCTGCACCGGTTTTGAGAAGGATGAGAACGGCAACGTGACCGTGGTGCATGCGACATACGATCCGGAAACCAAGCAGGGAAGCGGGTTCAATGCACGCAAGGTAAAGGGAACGATCCATTGGGTACCGGCAGCGCAGGCAGTGAAATGTACCGTGCGTCTGTATGAAAACCTGGTGGATGAAGAAAAGGGTGTATACGATGAAAACGGCAATGTAAATGTAAATCCGGATTCACTGAAGACATTGACGGAATGCTATCTGGAGCCGGCACTGGCAGATGCAAAAGCCTTTGAGCGCTTCCAGTTTGTTCGCCAGGGATTCTTCTGTGTGGATTATAAAGATTCCAAGCCGGGCGCACCGGTATTTAACCGGATCGTCGGCTTAAAGAGTTCGTTTGTGTTACCGAAGACGGAAAACTAATAAGAGGGTACGCTTATGGGTTTATTGGATGGATTGGAAGGCTTCGGCCTTGGGGGGTTAAAGAGCGTAAAGTTGTACGAAGAGCCTAAGGAAGAACCAAAAGCGCCGGAGCCGGAGCCGGAACCGGAAAAGGTGGTGGATGAGGCGGATTTCCTGATGGATAAGGAGTACGAATGCCATATCTGCGGGAAAAAGACCAAGCAGCGCATTGTCCGCACGGGCCGGGCGAAGCTGAAAGGCACGGATCTGGATCTGCGCCCGATCTATGAAGATATCGATGTGGTCAAGTACGGCGTAGTGGTCTGCCCCTATTGCGGATATGCGGTACTTACGAATTACTATGCACCGTTGCCCAAGCCGCACCGGCAGATGATCAAAGAGAATATCTGCTCTAAGTTTAAGCAGATGCCGACCTTTATGCCGAAGAAGATCACCTACGAAGATGCGCTGACCAGATATAAGCTGGCATTGCTCAATGCAGTGGTCCGTCAGGGAAAGAACAGCGAGAAGGCTTTCATCTGCCTGAAGACAGCATGGCTGCTGCGCGGGATGCGTTACAGTTATGATATTGAGACGGCGGAAGGGCGCAAAATGGCAATCGTATGCAAGAAGGATGAGAGAGAGTATCTCCAGAATGCGCTGGAAGGTTTCCAGAAAGCCCGGACCACCGAGCCGCCACCAATCGCCGGTATGGATGACAATACCATGGATTACCTGATCGCGGCGTTGTGCATAGAGCTCAACCAGGAACTGGATACTGCGGCGAAGCTGCTCGCCAATATAAAAGCTGCAAAGAATGCGACCAAGAGCCAGAAAGACCGAGCGGCAGAAATGCTGGAGCGGCTCAAGAATATGATGCGGGAAGCACAATAGCATAAGGGAATAAAAAAAGACGTTTCTGATGAAACGTCTTTTTTGGTGGGATCTGATTTTTGAAAACCTCAGGTTTCGTCTTCGTCGTTGAAAAAGTCTTCGGTTTCGTCGCCGATTTTTTCTGCGGCATCGGAAACAGCATCCGAAACTTCTTTCGCGGCTTCCGTTGCAGCTTCCTTAACGTCTTCAACAACATCTTCTGCAGCATCTTTTACAACTTCTACGACATCGTCGTCATCCTCGATATTTTCTTTTTTAAATTCATCAACGAGCTCGCCGACCTTTTTTCCGGCCTTGTCTGCCAGGTCCTTTGCTTTGTCAAATGCGTCTGTCATAAAGCTTTTTGCATTATCCAGATTTACATAGCTGCGCTTCGGCTCGGTATCCTCGAAATTGTCCAGATCATCGAAATCATCGATATCAGCCAGCTCCTGGTCTTTGGACTGAAGGTAATGATAAACCCCTGCTGCAGCAGCGCCTGCTGCCAGACCGAAAACAACCAACCCGCCAAATTTTTTTGCCATATCCGTAATCTCCTTTCCGGTATAGAAATACATATTCTAGTTCTGTTTATTATATATGATAAAACGGAAAAAGAAAAGAGATGTGTTCAAAAATTCAAAAATATGGTATAAAAAGAAACAACGGGCGGGGGTAAGCGGATGAACGAAAAATTTTATTCTCTGAAAAAAGAAAAACAGGATAAGATGCTCAATGGGGCGATGCAGGTTTTTGCGCTTTACGGGTACCGGCATGCCAGTACGGACGAGATGGTGCGGGTATCCGGGGTCAGCAAGGGACTGTGGTTTCATTATTTTGAAAGCAAAGCCGGTCTGTATGCCTTTGTAGCCAGCTACGGATTAAAGTATGCCATGATCGAACTGCAGATGCGTACGGTCAAACCGGGAGCGGACTATTTTGCGCTTCGCTATGAAATAGAAGAGGGCAAGATGCGTATGCTGGATAAGTATCCGTACCTGCCGCTGTTTTTGAACAGTATTGCTAAGGAAGACGACGAAGAAGTGCTGGGGATGATCCGGGAACCGCGCGCAAAATATGCGGAACAGCTGCAGCAGCTGCTTCTGCAGGCAGATTATGCGCCGCTGAAAATGCATGAGGATTATCTTCTGCTGATCGATATGCTGGACTATACATTAGAAGCTTTACTGGCAAACGGGTACCGTTCACCGGTATTTTCCGGGGAGCAATATCTGGCGGAAGCGCAAAAACATATCAAGGCGCTAAAAAAATTGATTGCCTAGTGAATATTTCTGTGATAAAATCTCTAATTGTGTTTTTGGTGTAATATTTTATATGTGCTGTTCAAGCCTTTGAAACAGCGTAGAAAGTAGGAATGAGTATGACAAATATAGCCATTTTGGGATACGGCACGGTAGGTAGCGGTGTGGCGGAAGTCATCGGTACCAATGCAGAGCTTCTGAAGAAGCGCGGAACCGGTCTGTACGTAAAGTATATCCTGGATCTGCGTGAGTTTCCGGGAGATCCGTATGAGGACCGCGTGATCCACGATTTTGATACGATCCTGGATGATCCGGAGATCAAAGTCATCTGTGAGACCATGGGCGGAACCGGTGCCGCATATAAGTTTACCACCCTGGCATTGGAAAAAGGCATCAGTGTATGTACTTCCAATAAAGAGCTGGTGGAACTGCACGGAGCAGAGCTTTCCCGCATTGCGAAGGAGCATCACTGCAGCTACCTGTTCGAGGCAAGCGTGGGCGGCGGTATCCCGCTGATCCGTACGATCGTGCAGGGACTGGCAGCAGAGAAAGTGGAGCGTATCTGCGGTATCTTAAACGGAACGACCAACTTTATCCTGACCAAGATGGCAAAAGAAGGTGCGGAGTTTGATGCCGTTCTTGCGGAAGCGCAGGAGCACGGTTATGCGGAGAAGGATCCGACGGCTGATATCGAAGGCCATGATGCGGGACGGAAGATCGCAATCCTGGCTTCGCTTGTGACCGGACAGAATATCGCATTCCCGGATGTGCATACCGAGGGTATCACCAAACTGACACCGGTGGATTTTGCGTATGCAAAGGCACTTGGGATGCAGATCAAGCTGATCGCATTGTATGATACGCAGGGAGATAAGCATTATGGTATCGTAAGCCCCAGACTGATCGGGGAGGAATCACCGCTTTCCTGTGTACAGGGTGTGTTCAACGGCGTGTTGATCCATTCCAATATGCTGGATGATTCCATGTATTACGGCCGCGGCGCCGGCAGAAAGGCTACGGCATCGGCTGTGGTAGGAGATGCCATCGCTGCTGCGGCAAGCATCGGTACCACCATCGACAGCGGTCTTACGGAAGAGCTGGGCGATCTGGCAGAGATCGGTACCTATCGCCAGCGTTACTTCGTTCGTCTGAAGGGAAGCAAGAGTGTACGGAAAGAAGAAGTAGAAGCTGCACTGGGCAAGGGCTCCATCGTTTTTGACGTAGCAAAGGATGAATTCGGATTCCTGATGAAAGAAGAGATGGAAGAAGCTGCTTTTATGCAGAAGACGGAGCAGTTACAGGGCGTGATCGACTATATCCGTGTGCTGTAAGGGAAGAAGTGTTTTAAAGGAGGATAATATGTTAATCGTAAAGAAATTCGGCGGCACTTCGGTCGCCAACAAGGAGAGGATCCTGAATGTGTGCCGTCGTTGTGCAGACGAGTATCACAAAGGAAATGATGTGGTGGTTGTTCTTTCCGCTATGGGAAAGATGACGGATGAACTGATCGAAATGGCTAAAAATATCAACCCCAATCCGTCCAAACGTGAGATGGACATGCTGCTGACGACCGGTGAGCAGACCAGTGTAGCCTTAGCAGCTATGGCATTTGCAACCCTGGGCATCCCGGCGGTATCCTTAAATGCATTTCAGGTGGCGATGCACACCACTTCAGCATATTCCAACGCGCGTTTAAAGAGGATCGATACCGAGCGTATCCGTCATGAGCTGGATCTGAGAAAGATCGTGCTGGTGACCGGATTCCAGGGGATTAACAAATACGGTGACTTTACGACGCTGGGCCGCGGCGGCTCCGATACGACGGCAGTGGCACTGGCTGCAGCGCTGAAGGCAGATGCATGCGAGATCTATACCGATGTGGATGGCGTATATACCGCAGATCCGCGTGTGGTAAAGAAAGCCCGCAAGATGGAAGAGATCACTTATGATGAAATGCTGGATCTGGCAACCCTTGGTGCAGGCGTACTGCACAACCGTTCCGTGGAACTGGCAAAGAAATACGGCGTACAGCTGGTAGTGCGTTCCAGCTTAACAAATGAGGAAGGAACAGTAGTTAAGGAGGTAGTAAAAGTGGAAAGAATGTTGGTAAGCGGTGTAGCATGCGATAAGAACTGTGCAAAGATCTCTGTGATCGGACTGAGCGACAAGCCGGGTTCGGCATTCCGCCTGTTCGATGCACTGGCACAGGCAAACATCAATGTAGATATGATCCTGCAGTCCGTAGGACGCGACAATTCCCAGGATATCGCATTTACCGTAACCGGTGACAATGCAGACGATACCATCAAGGTGATCGAGGAGAACCAAAAGCGTCTGGGCTATCAGAAGCTGGAGTGCGAGAAGGGCGTTGCCAAGGTATCCGTAGTAGGTGCCGGTATGATGAGTAACCCCGGCGTGGCTGCTAAGATGTTTGAATGCCTGTATAACTCCAACATCAACATCAAGATGATCTCTACTTCCGAGATCCGTGTAACGGTTCTGATCGACGAGAAGGAAGTGGAGCGCGCAATGAACGCTGCTCACGAGATCTTCGGTCTGGACGAGGCATAAGAAGCTGTTCCGCTGATACATTAACAGAATGGATCCGAAAAGACACCTGCAGATGAGGTGTCTTTTTTGTCTTATAGGAAATTGCTCTGCTATTTCCTATGGCAAAACCCTTCGGGGGATGCACACAGTATATCATTTTTTTGTTTTATATACGTCTGCGCTTCAAGGAGAATAAAATAAGAATAAAATGGAAAAATATTTCGAAAATGTATTGACAAATATCATATATGTGGTAATATATATACATAACAACAACACAGAGTTGTTGATCACATATAAGATCCGGAAGACTTGGAGAAAGATGTGATGAGAACCTTACAAAAGAAAGAGAGGTACAGTCCACCGGAAACGTAAGTAATGTATCCTAGGGAGACAGCCATAGAGCTTAAGGCCGGAGAACGGGGTGGGAGCCCACAAGGACCGAAGCAAGACGGAAAGAACCGGACGGGTACAAAGGATCGGAGGAGAAGCTTATTTAAGTTTCATCGACTTGGGCAGCGAAGAACATAATCCAACCGCTGCAGCAAATGTGCAAAGATGGAGGATGATAGGCGGCGAATCTGAGAGGCAGGTCAACAGAATATCGAAAAGTCCGCACAAAATCTTGTGAGAAACGGACGAAAGACTTTCATCAGGAGGTATGGTCCATTGGATAGTGAGTACGTATGAAAGCCCTTGCAGATCAAAAAATCAGGTTTGCAGGGGCTTTCATCATTTTGCGCTGCGGTTTTGAATAGAGACTCCCCCACTTGATATTTATCAGATCGCGTGGTATTATGGTAAACATAATTGCTATGTTTACATAAGATTATATTATTTCGGGGGAGAGATCCGGGATGGGAAAGAATAAACAGGAAGACCGCAGGGAATACAGGCGCAGACGCAGGATACGCAATCAGATCCTGGCTTATCTGACGCTGATCGTGTTGCTTGCTTTGATCATTTTCGGTGGATTTCAGCTGATCCGTTTGGCTACGGCCGGGATGAAGCAGCAGCCGCAGGATGCGCCGGTTGCGGAAAACGACGCGGAACCGACACCGGAGGAAGCGGGGGTGATCTCGACACCGGATCCGGTGGATGATTTTTCGGAGCCTTCTCCGACACCGGAGGAAGCAGAGGAGCCGGCGCTTGATCCGGCATTACAGGCCCTGCTGGATGGTATGACCGTGGAGCAGAAGGTGGACGGATTGTTTATCGTCAGCCCGGAAGCGCTGACCAATGTGGCGAAGGCGACTAAGGCAGGAGACGGAACCAAAGCAGCGCTCGGGCAGTATGCCGTGGGCGGGATTTTGTATTCTTCCGATAATGTGACGGGAGCGGACCAGTTTAAAGAAATGGTCGGTACGACCAAGGATATGTACCGTGAATTGTATTCCCGTAATGTACTGACGATGGTACGTGAGGAAGGCGCGGTAAATACCGTTGCCGGAAATACGACCAAGGTAGAGCCGGTATCTTCCGCGCCGGAGATCGGGGAATCGGGAAACCGCGAGAATGCGACGGAAGCGTTTGAGACGATCGGCAACTATCTGAGTGAATACGGAATCGATGTGGATCTGATGTACGTTGCTGCCGTAAAGACGGAGGATGACAGTTATCTGAAGGACAGATGCTTCAGCGATGATGCGGATATTGCAGCGTCTATGACCGGCGCTGCGGTTGAAGGCATGCGGAAAACGAATGCGTATGCGTGTGTTGCAGCATTTCCGGGAGAAGGCGGACTGAAGACAGATCCGGACAAAGGCGCAGGAGCAACAGATAAGAGCCTGGAGGATCTTCAGAGCTGCGAAATGCTGCCGTTCCGTTCCGCAGTGGAAGCAGGGGTACCGATGGTGATGGTCAGCGCGATGCAGGCGCCGTCTGCAGGCGCAGAGGGACCGGCGATGCTTTCGGAGACGATGGTATCACAGCAGCTTCGATCCGAACTGGGCTTTGAGGGTGTGATCATTACGGCACCGATCGGGCAGATCCCGTCTTCGGCAGGAGTGGATGCAGGCAGTGCAGCGACACAGGCGATCACGGCCGGAGCGGATATGATCGTGGTGCTGAAGCATGATGATTTTGAGACGGCAAGACAGGCACTGATCGATGCCGTAAATGACGGCAGCATCAGCGAAGAGCGCATCAATGAGTCCCTAATCCGGATCTATACGATGGAACTGGATAAGATGTAAGCAGCAGAAAAATTAGCTTTGAAAAAGTTTTTGAAAAAAATTAAAAAAACTGTTGACAAAACAGAACTGCCGATGTAGAATAATCCTTGTCGTTCGGACAGAGCAAAAACAAAAACGAACGACGAAAAACAAAAAATGCGATAGTGGTGCAGTTGGTAGCACACGACCTTGCCAAGGTTGAGCTCGCGGGTTCGAGTCCCGTCTATCGCTCGAAAAGGTGCTGAGGGAT
>JAFWRC010000248.1 GCA_017508825.1 Lachnospiraceae bacterium | reverse complement strand
GTGACACTATGCTCGATTTTATATTCGGTCTTTATATCATCTTCGGCATGAGCATAAAGTACAGCACCAGTTCCTGCCAGCTGCTCAGAGAGCATAATAGCAGAAAGGGCCATAGTAATCCTACGGGTTACTTTGGATTGCTTTGTTTTCATATGAATTCTCCCACTCTCATAATCTGTGCCTGTGTAAGCACTTACCTCGATATAATAACGAATATATAAAATAATGAAAATATGTAAATTCTTATAAAATAATTATGGCGGATAGCGGACTGGAGATATAATTTTGCCGAAATTCTTCTTTATTAAATTAAGCACAAAATTTGGAGAATTCTGATTAAAAAAATAGAAAATATAACACACCGAAGGATTTTTGTGGATAATTGTGTGGATAACTCAAAATTTCACCATTAAAAGGTTCGTTCAGCTACAACGTGAAAAATGCAAGAATTAGCACGCCCCATAATACAGGCGTGCTAACTCATAGGGTAAGGATAAGATTAAGGATGTCTTATCACGTGGGGGCTAATTTACTCCATTTCATTGATATCAAGATTTACAAGGTCTGAGATCTTAATTCCAGCCCCTATAATAAGCATAATAATGGCAAGATCACGTTCTTTAGTTTGTTTCCAAAAGGTGGCTGCATGCCCCTCTAATCTACCGTTAATAACATAATCCAGCATCTCACAGTTAATCTCGTTTGTAGGAACATATGTAACCCGTTTAGGAGCTTTTGGAGCAGCTACTTTATGAACCGGATTACGATCGATTAGATCCAATTTATAGTAGTAATTGAAAAATGATGTTAACGAAGCTTGCCTTAAATATTTCATTTTAGAGTTCAAAATCGATGACAATACACTGATTTATTTGTTTTTATTACGTTTTTCACGAAGATCATCATCCAAAACACTGCATGCCAATATGATATCTGCTAAAGGTCCTGCAGACATTAAAGACATAAATGCTAATGCAAAAAGAAAAGCCGGAAAAACACCCTCGATACCAATATCAGCAATCACTATAAGAATGATCTCCATTAAGAATAAAACCGCACCTATGATAAAAAGCCAAACAAATACTTTCAATTCACCATCAGATTTCCATTTTCCGTCTTTATGGATGAAATTAAAGCTTACATAACCGTTGCTGCGATGGTATCTGGATGTCCATATATTTACTGAAGCTTTTTGTTGGTTATTATTCTCTACGCTGTATTCAACGTATGCCGGATGCTCAATTTTACACAACACTTTAAAAATTATGTTTAATAACGTAATAAACGCGCCTAATCCAACAAGGCAAGCAGCAAATACTGTGATTGACATAATTATTTTCCTTTCAGATCAACATATAAAGCTACAAATGTCATTATATCGCAGATGTTCGCTTTTTATCTACCAATTCTGATTGGAATTTTCGCAACCGGGAAAAAGTTACACATTCTTTGTATTTTTAAGGTATTACTCATCCAGGATGCTAACGCTGAAATGCGGTGTTTCAACGGTCTTTCCGTTGAGCTGAGAACGATAAGTATTTCCGTATGTGATCCCGTTTGGTACATCCATAAATGCAAAATGATCCGGATCAAACAGGATATTATCATTGTATTCATGTTCAAAGATTTCCGAGTAGGAATCGCCTTCGTATTTCAGCACGTGCAACTCCGTATCCTGAAAACTGTTCTGATAGATCGGGTATACTATAAAATCACCGTCATAAGACAGATAGATATTGTCATTATAGCCGGTCATGCCGCCGGGAATCGTATAAACAGTATCCCGGTATTCATCGTTCTTTTCCGGATCCAGACGGACAATCTCGTCATTATTTGCCAGTATGACCGTATTACCGCGAATGAATACCTGATCATAATAAACACCACTTTCATATAAAACAGCAAGTTCCGGAGTATCTATTTCATATCCGGCCGGATCGATAAACCCAAAACCGTTCTCCTTACGGAATTGCATATACGGATCACATGGATCATTCTCAAAAGCATCATGTGTTTTAGCCGTATCGCGTTCTCCGGGATCATGATGAAATGAGAAGATCAGTTTTCCGTCTTTGGTGGTTCCGAATAAATGAACATCGGTATGACTGTCAAATTCGGAAAGCAATCCATAGTTTGCAGTATCATGAACAATATATACCTGTGTTGTATAGTCTTCCTTCAGGTCGTAGCCGCAGACACACTGCTCGCGGTCAGTTGAAGTCACATAAAAGGCAGAACCGTCCGGTGCAAATGCGTAGGAACTGTTAAAGGCTTCGTGACTTGCCAGATTCTTAAAAAACGTAATTTGATGGATCCACCTCCAAGCTATACCAAAAAGGGACACCTCTGATCTGTAGCCAGAAAAATGCCCCTTTGTGTTTCCCCGGTAATCTGATATTTTAATTTACCATACCGTTTTCTACATAAAATACCGCGCCATCATATTCTACATTTCCGGTGTAGTCTGCAGCCAGCTTACCATCAACTACATAGAACCATTCGCCATCATAGAACGCTAATCCGGTGTACTGGATCTGCGCCTGGCCTTCTGCCAGATAATACCAGTCCGGGCCATCCGGATCTTTCGCCAGTCCATTTACTTCTTTCATGATCCGACCGGCGGCAACATAGAAAAGTCCGCCATCGTATTCAACATAATCGGCCAATGTAGTATCCAGTTTACCCTTGTTAATATAGAACCATGCGCCGTTGTATTCAGCAAGACCGGTATACTGAGTCTGTACTTGCCCTGCAGCGCAATAATACCAGTCCGCTTCGTTATCGGGATCCTGTACAAGACCATTTGCGTTCGTCTCCAGCATGCCTTTTACTACAACAAATTTAGAACCTTGATAATCCACAAATCCTGTTTTGGTTACCGCAACATATCCCTTTTCTACATAGTACCAGTTATCATCTGCATATACCATGCCGGAATAAGTTGACTGCATTACGCCATCTTTATAATAAGCAAGATTGCCGGATGCATCTTTTACAATCGAATTATTCCCTTTATTCTCTTCATGGCTAATACTAAAATACCCTTCTTTTACGGTATCTGCATCCGGTGCCGGAGCTATTTCATAGTATAATTTGTCATTCACCGTCATCATACCATATATACGTCCGGCAGCTCTTTCTTCGTCGGTAATGGTATAGACACGCTCCGAAGTACCATCTGCGTTCAAACGATATATCCCATCAGATACCGTATAATACCATACGCCATCGAGCACTGAAAGGATCGTGTATCCGGAACCATATTCCGAATCCCCGGATCCTAAGTCCGACCAATCATCATGCTGATAATCATATGCAGCAATATCCTTCATTCTTCTTAAGTCGTAGATATGAATTTTATCGCCATCGCAGTACGCTGTTTGATCCCCGTCAATAGGTAATGCGCCGTCTACATCTTTCCAGAACGCATTTGTGTAATTGTCAGACATATCAAATGTTTTGTATACATTTCGTCCGGATCGTGGACCATACCAATCCGTTGCTGTATGTTTCTGTACTTCCATCTCCTGTCTTGTCAGCAGGAAATTGTCATGACAACAATACGTATTCCTGGTAAATCTGGTTGCATGCTCGTCCCAGGTTGTATCAACATAATAATATTCACCATCCAAACACACTAAATTCCATGCGTGCTCCATTTCATCACTTAAGATCATTTCCGAATCAATTCCGGCCAGTGAAAGCAGATAGTCATAGGCACCCGCGTATCCGTCGCAGACAGCGATCCCTTTCACCAAAGCTTCATAAGCAGTATGATTATAATGCTGTGTTGTTTTTTCGTATTCTACATGTTGAACAATATAATCATGGAGAAATAAAGCTTTTTCAAGATCGGTCCAGTCTTCATTTACAAGAGACATGATCTCCCGGCCTTTCGCCCGCAGGGCCTCCTGATCGGCTTTACTGTATTTTTCAACTTCATATACCGGAAGTATTTCGGTAACGTAACCATCCTCTGACATATAGTAGTTGCATCCTACCATTGCATAAAACAGTTCCGGATATGAATATACCGTATTGTAGTATAATCGCATAAGATCTTCCTGCGGGATAGGACACTCCGAAAGATCTATCGATTCTTCCCAGTTTAACATTCCTTCGTACAACGCTTTTTTGGCTGATACAAAATTGTCTGAATATCCCTTATGTAATTGAACGGAATCGATCATTAACTCACCGAAATAAGCATCGTCCGGTTCAACCAGATAAAAGCTTTCCATATGGTTTTCATCTGACACTTCCGGATCATCGGCGTCATTCTCTTCGGCCGGTTCCGTTTCCGCTTCTTCTTCGAACTTATCTTCAAGGGTATCCCCAAAGTTTTGCTCCGGTGCAGCGAATACCGGGTCTGCGTTTGCCTGGGACGCCGTTATCAGCACAGCTATTCCCAGCCCGAGTTTCATTAACCATTTATTAGACATACCATGATCTCCTTTGTTCTATGAATAAGGGCAACGGGAACCATCTGTTCTCTCTGCGCCCTTATCCTTATAATATTTTACTATACCCTTCAATAAAAAGCATAATTAACCAAAGTATTATAACACAAATTATACATTTTGCACAATATTTAGAATTTAAACGTAAAAACAGCCCCGGAAAATTCCGGAGCCGTGTGAAAATGCTTCCTATTCGCAATATTTTATAAAATGTAGATCATACTTGTCTCAATTATAGCTTCGATCACCGCGGCAACAGACAGTATAACAGCTACCACCACTCCGCCTTTTAGCACTCTCGATGGCATCTGGCTCTGCTCAAAGCGGTTAAATTTCCCACTCGCATATAGGGTCACGATCGTAGAAAATGCAAGCAGGATGTAGGACATAATCGAATTTGCGCTGATCAGGACGTTTCCTATGATGGCTCTTGGTAGTATGCTTGGCATATCCTGTGCTATGGCAAACGCTCTCAAAATGTTCAAAATGATAAGGCATACGGAAACAATCATGATTGAAATGCTCATTAACCGAATCCATTTAAGCAGGTTCTTTTTTTCCATTACCGAATAATCGGCCATTTTTATCGCTGTTTCTTTTACTTCAATGTTCATATTCTCCTGTTTCCTTTCTCCGTCGATGATCTCACGGACATCCACGTCATACATCTCGGCAATATCAACAAGCATGGAAATATCGGGCATATAGGTCCCGGTTTCCCAACGTGAGATGGTACGACTGGATACTCCTAGTTTTTCTGCTGCTTGTTCCTGGGTAAGATTCTGCTCCTTTCGAAGCTCTTTTAAAAAGTCTCCTGTTTTCTTTTGGTCCATCTGGATCCTCCTTTCAAGCCCAGGTTAGCAGAAAAATATAACGGAGAACACGACATAAACAGCGAATACCGGCATCGGACAGGTTTGTCAGGTGCCCAAACTATTTGGGGTCACAGGTTTCACACGGCTTACATCCGGCATCTTTCAGTTCCTGTGCTGAAGTATTCGAAACATATAATCGATTATATGGATCCATACCATCGACAACCGGACAAGATGGTTTATGGAAACGTCTGTTTGTTTTATCGATCACATATGCACCGGTCTCTTCTTCCGGAATGAACAGTTTACCGTTACGCATCTCAAAAACAACGCCGTCATACTCTACATTTCCGGTGTAATCCGGAACTAACTTTCCGTTTTGCACAAAGAACCATTCCTCATCGTATATCGTAAGCCCGGTATATTGCAGCTGCACCTGGCCGTTTGCCAGATAATACCAATCGCTGCTGTTCGGATCCAGCGCAAGCCCGTTTACTTCCGTAAGAATTCGGCCGGCTGCTACATAGAATAAACCGCCGTCGTACTCTACATATGCTGTCAGCGTGGTATCCAGTCTGCCCTGGTTTATATAGAACCATGCACCGTCATATTCAGCCAAACCGGTATACTGGGTCTGTACCTGGCCGCCGGAACAGTAATACCAGTCCTCCGGATGATCAATATCATTGACAAGCCCGTTTGCGCTATTGTCGATCACGCCGTTTACCAGAAAGAATTTGGATCCATCCCAATCTACGAAACCGGAGATATCTTTCTGAAATAATCCGTCTACATAATAGCAGTATGCACCCTGCTCGTCCTGACGGAATTCTTTTCCGTATACCCGGATGACAGTAACATCACATGAAGCGGTCAATCCCTTCACCTCTGTTGTTGCCGTGATCTTTGCTGTTCCGGCTTCGACTGCAGTAACGAATCCGTCCTCGCTTACGGTTGCAACCTGCTCGTTGCTGCTGCTCCATATAACGTTTTTGTTGGCCGTATCTTCCGGAGCAATCCGGAAAGATAATCCTTCCGTTTGTCCGGCAACCAGATCCAGTACATTTGTGCTTAATTCAATACTTTGGGGCTTGATCTCCGGCCTTTCGGGTACACTGATACCTTCCTTGCCGATCCAATAGCTTTCTTCAATTTCAGGGCCTTTGAGTTTTTTATAAGACTTGCCCGTCGAATCATAAAACGTATCCGGAAGGACGATTTCCGAATTTTCCGGAATATACAGCGGCACCTTGATCATTTCAAGGGAAGAACAGTTCTTGAACATATCCTCAAGATCCGGCGAATCATCACATATTTTGAAGCTGCTTAAATCTGCTTTTTTCAAAGCGGTGGAGTCCTTAAATAAAGATGAACAATCTGTAACTTTTTGCACGTCAAAGCCCGAAAGATCAAGTTCTGTAAGTTTTTCACATCCTTCAAACATACTATGCATATCTGTGACGTTTGATGTATCAAAGCAGCTCAGATCCAGGTCAGAAATCTTACTGCACCCGCAGAACATTTCATTCATTGCATTTACGTTAGCTGTTTCAAACCCGTGGACGTCCAATGCCTTAAGTCTGGAGCAGCCGTAGAACATTCCGCTCATGGATTTCACATGTGATGTATCAAATCCGGAAACGTCCAGATTCTTAAGCTCGGAACATCCATAGAACATATCGTCCATATTTACGGCTTGGGAAGTATCCAGGCCACGGATATCCAGCTTTTTAAGATGATTCATATTGCGAAACAGATTACATCCGTATACAAGGATAACCCCTTTTTCAATCACAATTTCTTCGATTTCACGATCCGCGTTCCAGACGGAATCTTCGATCCCGTTTTTATGCAATTGTGATGTATCAATCACAACCCGGTATTGTTCACCGTTTATCTCTGTATATGCAGGAATGACTACCTTTTCACTGTCAAATGTTCCTTTGGAACTATAGATAGAGACACGTTTAAAGTAGTCACTTATATCGTAGTTATAATCGTTAAGCCATTCTTCTACAGAAAGACTTATAGAATCTTCACCGTCAGTTCCGAAAACATCGTTATCGCCTGAAAGCCGGGTTGCATTCGCATCCGTATAAAACTCTTCAAATTCAGTATCGCCTTCGTCTGCTATGTATTCCTGATCGGTAACATCTTCATATTTCTCTTCGAGAAGATCTTCGAATTCCGGCTCATCATCGCATAAAGGAGCATGTGCAGCAAAAGCGGCCATTCCACTGATCTGTGAAACAGACATGAGCACGGAAATTCCCATTCCGAGTTTTTGTATCCATTTTCTAGCCATTTGGAAACCTCCTTTTGGCATTTATATGTCGCGGGATAATGCATTCTTATATATTATAACACATAAATATATTATAGTGTATCAGAACGTTTATAACACATATTATAATACATATTATATACTGCCGGCAGTTCTCAAGATCGCACAGTTAAAAAAGGAGAAGCCTCGTTAAGAAGCTTCCCCGGGTTAATACCATATGCAAGACTCCGACTTAACACTTTTTGATTTATAATTTCTATCCTGTATCTGTTGTCGGTTCAGTTACAGGAGAGGCACTCTACTGTACCATACCGTTTACAACATTAAATGTGGCTCCGTCATATTCAACCGTTCCGCTATAATCTTCCGCCAGTTTGCCGTTGATGACATAGAACCATGCGTCGTCATACAATGCCAGTCCGGTATACTGGATCTGCGCCTGTCCGTTTGCAAGGAAGTACCAGTCAGCGCCATCCGGATCCTTTGCAAGACCGTTTACCTCGCTCAGGATACGTCCGGCGGCAACATAGAACAAACCTCCGTCATACGCTACATAATCTGCCAGAGTTGTATCCAGTTTACCCTGGTTGATATAGAACCATTCGCCATCATAAAGGGCCAATCCGGTATACTGGGACTGCACCTGACCGTTTGCGCAGAAATACCAGTCTTCCGTATGTTCCGGATCCTGTACAAGTCCGTTGGCATTGGTCTCTAATTCGCCGTAAACAACTACAAACTTGCTACCTTCATAATCTACAAAACCAAGCTTTGTTACATCAACAACGCCATTCACCACATAGTACCAATTTTCGTCAACGCATACCAGTCCGCTGTAATCTCTTTGTTCCACACCATTTATGCAGTACACCAGAGAGCCGTCTTCTTTCTTTATAAGTTCGGCTTTCTCTTCCTCCGGAGTATTGATCAGAGTTTCGTAAAGGTTCTCAGCTACGGTCAATACAGAATAATTCAATACCAGCATTTTCTGATTTTCCGTCAGATTATCATAAGCCTCTCTGGCAGCCGCAATTCTTGCCTTGCAGTCATCCGATCTGTCAACCGTACCGATGGCGTCGATCTTTTCGATAACCACCGCTGCAGCTTCAGCATCTTCCGCGCTGGTAATTGCTGCATTCATCATTTCCGCGTATGCCTGCTCCGCAGCAGTCAAAGCATCATAATTCAATACCAGAGCTTTCTGATCGGCAGTTAACTGTTCATACGCATTTCTTGCCTCGTCAATCTTCGCTTTGCTTTCTCCGGAAAAAGCGACCGTACCGATATTGCTGATCTTTCCGATCACTTCATTCGCAGCAGCGATATCCGCAGCTTTCTTTTCCGCCTCTTCCTTCAATGTTTCATACTCTTTTTCGGAAGAGATCAAAACAGAATAGTTGTCAACAAGTTTCTTTTGCGCATCTGTCAGATTGTTATATGCAGAACGCGCTTCATCAATCTTTGACTTGCTGCTGTCTGAATCCGATACGGTACCGATCGAATTGATCTTTTCGCTCACAGCTTTTGCAGCTGATACATCTTCGGCGTTTTTCGCCTCTGCATTCAGAAGATCCTGATATGCTTTTTCAGCATTTGTCAGAACGCTGTAATTTGTTACCAGCGCTTTCTGACTATCTGTAAGCTTGTCATACGCACTTCTGGCATTGTCGATCTTTTCCTTGCTGGTAAGGGTATATTCCACCGTTCCGATCCCGGCAATCTTATTTACAACAGACGCAGCAGCAGTCTGGTCTGCAGCTTTTTGCTCCGCTTCAGCTTTCAGTGCTTCATATTGAGCCTCAGCAACAAGCAGTGAATTTATATTGCTTACCGACTCTTTCTGCGCATTCGTCAGTCTGTTATATGCAGTACGTGCAGCATCGATCTTTGATTTGCTGTCATTGGAATAGCTTACGGTACCGATAGCACTGATCTTATTCTCAACCGCTTGTACTGCCTCTTTCGATGCCGTTTCCTTTTCGTAATCTGCTTTCAGATTCGCATATTCGGTTTCGGCAGCCTGCAGTATTCCAACGTTCGACACAAACGCTTTCTGTGCATCTGTCAGATTATTATAGGAAGTTCTTGCCGCATCGATCTTCGCCTTACATGCATCCGTATAGGTTACTGTTCCGATGCCTGCAATCGCAAGCTCTGTCTCAGCCGCCGCCGCCTGATCTGTGCCGGCCTGTACTGCCGCTGCTTTCAGAGTTGCATAGGCAATCTCTGCATCAGAAAGTTTATCACTGTTGGTTACCAGCTGTTTCTGTGTCGAATTCAATTGATTGTATGCCGCTCTGGCAGCGTCAATCTTCGCCTTGCACGCATCAGTATAAGTTACCGTTCCGATGTCATTGATCGCTTCGATCACGGCATTTGCAGCTTTCTGATCAGCTGCGGCCTGCTCTGCATTTGACTTAAGTGTCGAATACGTTGTTTCTGCAGTGATCAATTTCGCGCTGTTGCTCACCAGACTTTTCTGCGCATCCGTTAATTTGTTATATGCCGTTCTGGCAGCGTCAATTTTGGCCTTGCTGGCATCGGTGTATGTTACTGTTCCGATGTCATTGATTGCTGCAATAACTGTATTAGCAGCGATCTGATCCGCATTTTGCTCCTCTGCTGCAGTTTTCAGCTCTGCATATCTCGCCTCTGCAGTGGTCAATGTGGAGTAGTTTGTTACCAGCTTCTTCTGGGCTTCTGATAATTTTTCATAATCGGAACGTGCGGTATCAATCTTCGCCTTACAGCTATCTGTATAGGATACGGTTCCGATTTTTGCAATCGCCCCGATCACATTGTTTGCTGCAGCCTGATCTGCACTGGTTTGTGATGCCGCTTCTTTTAAAGCCGCATAGGTTTCTTCTGCTCTTGTCAGTGCTGCAATGTTTGTCACCAACGCCTTTTGTGTGTCATTCAGACGATTATACGCGGCTCTTGCCGTGTCTATTTTCGTCTTACATTCATTAGAATAGGTAACGGTCCCGATTGCCGAGATCAACTCTATTACGGCGTTTGCAGCTTCCTGATCCGTTCCGGCCTGTTCCGCAGCAGCTTTGAGCAACGCATAGTCCTGCTCCGCTTTCGTCAGTGTTCCGTAATTGGTCACTAATTGCTTTTGGCTTGCGGTCAGATTATTATATACCGAACGGGCTGTTTCGATCTTAGTTTTGCATTCCGGAGTATATACCACGTTTCCGATGGCGCTGATAGTTTCAATGACAGCGTTTGCAGCTTCCTGATCCGTTCCGGCCTGCGCAGCTGCAGCTTTCAGGGTAGCATAATCAGCTTCTGCAGCGGTCAGCTTATCCGCATTGGTTACCAGCTCTTTCTGCTTATTGCTAAGATCGTCGTATTTTTCCCTGGCAGTATCGATCAGCGCCTTACACTGTTCTGTATATTCCACCGTCCCGATGGCATTGATCGCATTGATCACGGCACTTGCAGCCTGTTGATCTGCAGCAGATTGTTCTGCAACCGCTTTAAGCGCATCGTATTTCTCCTCTGCCTCTGTCAGAGTTTTATAATTTGTCACATAAGTCCGTTGGGCAGTAGTCAGCCCGTTATATGCGGATCTTGCTGCATCGATCAGTGCCTTGCAGCTATCTGTATATTCTACGGTTCCGATAGATGAAATTGCCGTTTTTACTGTTTCTGCAGCCTCTTTATCTGCGTCGGTCGAACTTGTTTCCGGTTTTACGATAAATACTATGTGCTTATAGTTACTATACTGATCGCTGACCGTACAACGGTAATGCATTTCATCACCGACAGTTACTGTAAGATTGTCGTCAGTTGCATCAACAACTGTCGTATAATTGGATACCTTTGCGCCTTTCTGCCCCCAATAGTACGTCAGTACATTATCCGCGCATGATGCATTTACCTTAAGAGTTACCTGCTCTCCGCGTTCCGCGGTCAATACAACCTGTGTTGCGGATTCATCTTCGCCATCCGGATATGCAACAAAAGCATTATCTATTGAAATTTTAAATTTGACTGTAACAGGCAGCGATGTCAGTGCGTCGGACACAACGCAGGCATAGGTGTCATTTTGCGTTACGGAAGAAACAGTATATGTAGGCAAGTTTGGCGCTTCCAGATCACTGATCTTGTTGTTACGCCATTTATACGATAAATGGGATTCGTCATGCGCGCTTGCCTCGACTTCCAGGGTAACAGAGCCGCCATAAGGTACCAGAATATCCTTGGTTGCAACATTAAAATCTTCGCCTTTCACATGCGCATTCAGATCATTCGTCGGCGATACTTTAAATACAGTTTTGGATATAAAATTATTAATATTTGTCTCGCCCTGTGCATATACACAGAAAAAATAGGATTGTTTGCCTCCGTTGAAACCATATTCTTCGGTATATGTATCTGTATTATTATTCGTTTTACCGTTATTTGTTACAGAACCGATAAACCATAAATATTCATAAGACGGATCTGTCTCTGTAACATCCACATGTAATGTAAAACTTTCGTTAAAATGCGGTTTTACCTGTACCGTCGTTCCTTCTGCAGCAGTTGTTGTAGTACCGGCGAATAACTCAGGTTCATCAAAGTCCTCTTCCGTGAATTCGGTTTCATCCCAATCATCCTCCGGTGCAGCCATGGCTGCTATACCACTCATTTGTGATACCGTCATGATCACAGTCATTCCGATCCCGAGTTTTCGCAACAATTTGTTTTTCATTTAAAGCCTCCTTTATTATTTCATCGCTTACTGATCTGTAATCCTGAAAAAACCATTTTTTATTATATACCCAATCCATTAAAACAACAACAAAAAAGCCGCCGCTATACGACGACTTTTTATAGAACAAAGGTATTTCACTTTTGGCTGATCATTGCATAAAGTTTTCCTGGAATGCACCGGAAATATTTGTATTCTCCGGTGTAAGCACAAAGATACCTGCAAAAGAATCTGCTGCAGAATAGGAAACGCGTCCGAATGCGCAGTTCAATGCATAAGCAGTACCACAGGAAAAGTCAAATACACGTCTTGCAAATCCTTCATCGCAACTTTCTGTATTTAAAATAACGGTCATGCCATCCAACAGCTTGTCAGTGATCTGACGAAGATCATCCAGAGAAGCAGGCTGAATTGCGATCACCTCATGCTCCGGATCAGCATTATATTCTTTCTTTGCAGAAAAAGCGGAAATCTTTCCGAAACTCTTTGCCGGCTTTTCGGCTTTCTTTTTGGCCGGTTTCTCTTTTTCTTCTTCTACCTCATCTTCTTCATCCAGGTAGTAATCCTCATCGTAATCATCCTTGCTGCCAAACCGATTGCTGAATGCTTCAGCTAAATTCCATGCCATGAAACCATTCCTCCTCATTCTACATATTGCCCACAAAATAATTATGGGAAACCTCACTCAATGAAATCATTATGGAACAAAACGAAATTTATGTCAACACTTTTTTGATCGTTTTATAGAAAAGATTATATTTCATCGGTGTTTTCGTCAGTTTACATAAATTATCCACATTTATCTTATGTAAATTACTTATGTATACTTATTATGTAAACATTGTTTTTATGTTAACCCACAGTGGGTTTTACCGTTAGAAAATCACTATGCGTAACGCAGTGAAAAAGTGCACATCCCCCTGTGGCCAAAAAAAGATCCTGTGTCAGTATTCACAGGATCTCAAAAATTCTTTTCTATTGTTGTCAGATCAGTTCCTTACAGTTTTCCGTAATCTCTCTCGCCAAAGATACCGGTGCCGACACGTACGTGTGTAGCCCCCTCTTCCACCGCGACTTCAAAATCGCCGGTCATTCCCATGGATAAAACCGGACGTTCCGGAAAATATCCGCGTACTTCATCGCTGTACAGAAACTCTTTCAGCTTGCGGAAATATACCCTGTTTTCCTCCGGATTTTCCACATAAGGAGCGATCGTCATCAGTCCCATCAGTTTCAGGTTCTTCAGCTCAGAAACACTGCGTATCAGTTCTGCATTGCTCTCCAGATCCGATGTCCCGAATTTGCTTTCCTCCCCGGCTACGTTGATCTCGATCAGTACCGGCTGTACGCATCCGTTCTTCTCCGCCTGTTTATTGATCTCTTCAGCCAGATGCAGGCTGTCCACGCTATGGATCAAAGCCACCTTTCCTACGATATATTTTACTTTGTTCGTCTGCAGATGTCCGATCAGATGCCATTCGACATCCTCCGGCATTTCCGGCATTTTCGCCGTCAGTTCCTGTACTTTATTCTCGGCAAATACCCTTGCTCCGGCTTTATAAGCCTCCAGAAGAGCGCTTAATGGCTTGGTTTTGCTTACACACAAAAGGGTTACTTCCGATGCATCCCTTCCCACGCGCATACACGCTCCATTGATCCGGTTTTGTACAGAATCGATATTCCCCCCGATACTCATAAGCAGGTTACCTCCATACATTATTTTCCTTTATTCAAAGATAAATTCATCGTCTGTCAGTTCATTCGCGTTCAGTGCGATATAATCATACTCATTCAAGCCATATGTGGTATTCGACTTTACGATCGCGTATTCATCATTCTGATAAAGGATCACGATCTGCCGGAAATCCGCATAGCCCTTGTTAATATTGTAAACGCCCACCAGTTCGCCTTTCATGCTGACAGGATACTCTGCCAGGTCTCCCTGCTTCAGCAGGTAATCCCCGATCCGAAGCTGGCTGTCATCTACAAAGTAGTATTCATCGTCTTCCGAATATACGGAAATGGACATCCGCATGCTCGATGCCGTGCCGTCCTCCATAAACGTCTTCCGCAGGAAAACGCAGGTATTGTCTTCTCCCTGCTCGATCAGATAATCCTTAGGCACCAGGAAAAACTCTTTGTGTACGATCGAAGATAACGGGATCTTCAATCCGTTTTCGTTGCTCTCATCCAGTTCGATCTCCAGAAAACGGTCGGTACAGAAGTTCACAACGGAGCTGTTAAATGACAAAAGACAGAAACTGACTTTCTGGTCATACGGAACGATACTCACCTGGCCCCAGAGTACCTGCTGGTTTTTCAGAAAGCGCACCTGCACATAGCCTTCTTCCTTCAGCTGCTCCCCGCGTTCCGGATCTACCGGGATCGCCACACTCCAGTTTTCGGACGTCAAAAGCTTATAGACCGCCGCATTCTTATCTACCAATGCATGATTGGCCAGCGGCGTTTTTTCGTATTCGGCCTGGTCAAACAATGCCGGCGTCAGTTCTTCCGAAGTCAGGGATTCCATCCCGTCCGTATGATACACCACATACCCGGGCTTCTGCGCTTTGGAAAGCTTTACCAGATCCGAAGAATACACTCCGCCAAGAGTATCAATATTATTCAAAACATTAGTATTCGCCAGTTTCAGCAGGCTGCCGTCCAGATCATACAGAAAATCATAGGCCGAATGAAACTCTTTTTCGGAAAAACTGTTCGAAAAATGAATGATATCGACGCGCAGATCCCGCAGATCCTCTTCGGATAACGAACTCTCGCCCGTCGGCGCACTTGCCATCTCGTTTAAAGCTCCGGTTTCATCAATCGCATATACCAGATCTCCGACACCGATATGCTCACCTTCACGAGCGAAATAAGTGATATATCCGGAATCGTTACCGCTGACCACCTGCTCCTCGCGCAAAACTACGCCTTCATATACATTGTTGATCGCCAGTGAGCCGGCGCGTACCTGATAAGAAGATATATCTTTACGATTAAACAGCTGTACTACCAGATAGATCAGATAACCCAAAAAAACAAGCAGAATGAAAACAATCCGCCTGTTCCATTTTGCCTCCATAACAAGCCCGGGTATGTTTTCTCTTCTGCTCATTTCAAATCGTGTTCCTTCGTCCGAACTTCAAAAAATTACAGGGAAACTACGATGTTTTCCTTGTATTTTGCGGGAATTACCGCTTCTTCTGCAGCAATGCTGATGCAGAATTTGATTTTGCGTGCTTCACCCAAAGCAGCAAATTTATCCAAAGCCACCTCAAGATCGCTGTCATCAATGCAGGCGATCCTCTTGAAATTATCAAAATAAACCTGTTCTAAATCGTGATCCTGAGAAATGATACCGCAGATAAAACCATAGAATTCGTCACAATTGGAGAAATTATATTCCGAAACATCTACCAATCGGATCTTGTTGTTCAGTTCGTACATGTGCTTGGTGTTTTTGTCCAGATAGACAATATTTCCGCTTGCTTCCTTGATCTCACTATTCACTTTTTCGAGCATCTTTCCGGTCTTGCCTTTTCCCTGTCCGCCTACGATCAATTCTATCATGTGGTAATACCTCCGAAAAAATTAATACTTACTGAAAATAATTATAGCCTAAAAGTTAGCACGTGACAACTGTTTTTCTATACAAATTTCACGAATAATATTGGAATATTCGCTATTCATTCATCGTTTCCGTGCATAACTGTGTCATGCTGTGATACAGGGTATCATAACTGTCAGCCCCCATCACGACTGCGATATAGGGATGTCCTGCCATCGACCGCAGATACAGGATGATGCATTTTCCGGCGGCTGCCGTGCTCCCGGTCTTCCCGCCGAGTACGGTGATATTCTCCGGCGATTCATATCCTTTCAGGAAATACTGGTTCGTTGTCGAGATCTCTTTCGTCACTTCCCCGTTGGCTGCGGAAATATAACTGAAAGAATATTTATCGGTATTGATGATCTTTTGAAATTCCGGATACTGCAGTGCTGCGTTAAAGATCAGATACAGATCGTATGCGCAGGTATAATGCTCTTCATGAGTCAGTCCGTGGGGATTTACAAAATGACTGTGCGTGGCTCCAAGCTCTTCTGCCCGTGCATTCATCATCTCCGCAAAATCTTCCTGGGTTCCCGCCACATGCTGTGCCAGCGCCAGTGCACCGTCATTTGCCGAATAAACAAGCGTTACATACAGAAGGTCACGGAGCGTGATCCGGTCGCCTTCCTTAAAGCCGAAATTCTGTGCGCCTTCTTCGCGGATCGTCACATCGCCGATGGTGATGATCTCGTCCAGGTTCCGGCAGTTTTCTAAAACCAGAAGGCAGGTCATGATCTTGGTCAGGGATGCCGGACTCAGGCGCTCGTTCGCCTGGTAGGAATATAATACGTTACAATTATCGATGTCGTATACGCATGCCGATTTCAGCACATCGGTAGAGATCGTACTGTTTTCGGTCTCGTCTGCTACAGCCGCGCAGAGTTTTTCGGCAAAAAGCGGTACCTGTGCCTGTTCCACCGTGGAGGTCAGAGCATAATCGGTATTGCCGTCCAGCATTCCGTAAGGTACCGGTACTTCCACCGTTCCGCACCCGGTAAGCATGCCGGCCAGAAGCAGTGTCCCGAACCTCTGTATCGTCTTTTTATTTATACATCTCACGCCACTCAAGCTCTCCACGTTCCAAAGAATTGATCAGTAGTTCCGCGCTGGCCAGATTGGTTGCCAGCGGAATATTATGCATATCGCAAAGACGCATCAGATTGTTCGCATCTACTTCATGGGACATCGGGTTTAACGGGTCCCGGAGAAAGATGACCAGATCAATCTGGTTATGCTCGATCTGGATCGCGATCTGTTTCTCACCGCCCAGATTTCCGGCCAGGAACTTATGTACTGTCAGATTGGTCACTTCTTCGATCAGACGTCCGGTAGTTCCGGTTGCATACACCTCATGCTTGCTCAGGATCCCGCGATAAGCAATGCAGAAATTCTGCATCAGTTTCTTCTTGGCATCGTGTGCGATCAAAGCAATATTCATAATAAATCACCCCCGAGAATAAATGATTATTCGTTTCTTAAATATCTACGTGCATATCTTCCTGGATCAGTTCCGTAAAAGAGATCGTCCCGCTCGGCCGCGGCTGCGGTCTGCGCAATCCCACGCTCAGAACAAATCCCATTCCGATATAAAGGCTCACCAGCGATGTCAGACCATAACTGACAAAGGGCAGCGGCAGACCGGTATTCGGCAAAAGGCCGGTCGTAACGCCAATATTGATAAAACTCTGAAAACAGATGATCGAGCCCATTCCGAAACAGATGATCTTGCCGGCAATATCCCGGGCTTTCATCCCCACCAGATAGCATTCTCCGGATATCATCATCAAAATGATGATCGTCGTTGCTGTCCCCGCAAAACCCATCTCTTCGCCGATGATAGCAAAGATAAAGTCCGTCTGGGGCTCGGAAATATAATTCCCGTTCTTTACGGAACCGACTTCATTGTTGTTCAGCCCTTTTCCCCACAGTTTTCCGGAACCGATGGCCGTAATGGAATTCTGCTGCTGGTAGGCTGTCGTCAGCGAATATTTGTCCGGCTGCAGCCACGCAAGGATTCGTTTCTGCTGGTATTCATTGATCAGCTGCTGGTCCGGCTGCAGGATCAGGAAAAATACGATCACAGCGGCAGGAACCACGACTGCCAGCGTAGCAAAGATCACCTTATGGCTCAGTCCGCCGACATAGAGCACCATGCAGAAGATCAGGATCACCATGATACTGGTCGACAGATCCGGCTGTTTGTAGATCAGCAAAAAAACCGGGAAAAACAAAAGCACCATTTCCGCAATGGTCTTAAATGTATTGAGGTTTTCCTTTCGTTTCATTATAAACTGTGCAAAAAAAAGTATCAAGAATATTTTTGCCGACTCCGATGGCTGGAAACGGATCCCGGCCAGCTCGATCCACCGCTGCGCGTTATTCGAAGAATCACCGAAAAACTTTACCAGTAACAACAGGCCTAAATTTCCGAGGTAGATGAGCCAGTACAGTTTCAGGATCACGCCGTAATCAAACAGACTGATCACTACCATCAGGAATAATCCGAGAGACAGCCCCATGATCTGACGGGACTGTACGCTCTCTTTTGCGCTGCCGATGGCCAGGATCCCGATGGTGGAGATCGCCAGCAGGTATACGACCAGGCGAAAATTATAATATTTTACGGATAGTTTCTGTTTCATTCCTTAATCACCTGCGGATTCAGCCGTTGCTTCCGAAGCGGTACCCGTGATCAGGCTCTCTTCGTCTTCCAGACCAAAATAGTACTGGAAGCAGTCATGCGCCACCTGCGCAGCAAAGTCAGAGGAATAGCCGTTTGCAATACGTACCGCGATCGCGATCTGCGGATGTTCATACGGCGCATATCCGACGAACAATGCATGGTTAGGCTTATTGGTCGCTTCCTGCGCCGTACCGGTCTTACCGGCAGCCTGGATGATCAGATCATCAAAATAACTCTTTGACTCGATCACCTTGCGCATACCCAGATGAACGGAATTCCAGAGACTGGGATCCAGTATGATCTCATTGTGGATATGCGGTATAAAATAGTAAGCAGGATTTCCGGACGGATCCCGGATCTCCCGGATCAGCGTCAGGTCATAAACGGTCCCGCTGTTCGCGACAGCCGATACATACCTGGCAAGCCCGGCGGTGGTATAGTTATGCGTACCCTGTCCGATGGCCGAAGCGACCGGGTACTGGTCCGAAACCTGCGGTTCTGCCTCGGTGATCTCCACGCCCGATTTTTCGTTCAGGGCAAACCGGTCCGCATAAGTCGTCAGACGTTCGATACCGACATGGTCGTTATATCCGGTGCCGTCATTTGCCAGCCGGTAACCCACTTCGTAGAAGAAGCAGTTACAGGAATTTTCGATCGCGCCGGTCAAATTCAGATTTCCATGATGCCCCGGACTGATCCAGCAGTTATGTACCGTACCGTTCAGTTTGGTAAAGGATCCGGTACATTCGATCACGGAATTTAAGTTGATCACGCCTTCTTCCACACCTGCGATACTCGATACCATCTTAAAGGTCGAACCCGGCGCCGTTCTCTGCTGTGTTGCATAATTCCAAAGCGGTTTTGACTTGTCATTGGTCAGTTTGGCCAGATACGCCGAATCTGCGGTATTGGCCAGTCGGTTGTTGTCATAGCCCGGATACGAAACCAGCGCAAGCACTTCTCCGCTGTCCGGATTGGTGATCACGACTGAACCGGAACAGGGTTCCAGTCCCAGCTGCGCCGGTGTCAGCGCCAGATGTGACAGCATATAGCTGATAAAACTGTAGGAAGTGATTTTTCCTTCCTTTAATGCTTCGACACGGGAAGTATCTGTCTGGATGATATCCTGCTCCCAGAGGATCAGGCATGTCTGCTTCCCGCTGATCTTGTCATCCAGCAGCATATATTTATAGAGTTTTTTGGAAAACTCCCTGCTGTTTTCCAGACGCACGATGATATCCGCCACCAGCGCACGGTAGATTTCCTCCGAATCCG
>JAFWRC010000247.1 GCA_017508825.1 Lachnospiraceae bacterium | reverse complement strand
CATATCCACGCCTTCCCGCAGCAGATACAATGCCATAGCACGGTACATTGCTCCCGTATCCACATAGATCACGCCCAGCTTCTTTGACACGCTCTTTGCGATCGTGCTCTTTCCCGCACCTGCCGGTCCGTCGATCGCTACCGAAAATACTTTATCAGACATCTGTTGTCCCTCCTGTTGATTTACATTCTTTTCTATAATAGCACAATTTGCTTTACTACGCACGTCATTCCTGCAAATTCCGGTTTGTTGTCACAAACAATCATTTGACCGTATTTGGGTTTACTGCTAAATTTTTTTGAAAAAGGGGTGTTGTATTTTGTCTTTATTCCATCCGAAACAAGATCATCTTATGTTTCCTGATCCCAATCGTTTTTATGATCATCGTCGGTATCGCAGCGTACAATAAAGACGGTCTGCAGGATAAATTTATGGAATCCACAGGACAGACGATCTATATGGCAATGGAAAAGATCGACTTAAACAACAGTTTTATCGCACAACAGGCCTATTCGTATGCCTGCGATAAAGATCTCGGCTCCTATTTCCTGGAATTATCCGATGCCGCACAGACCTCCTATGTTTTGAAAAAAACAGAACGAGTCTTATGACGATTCAAAAGAGCAATCCGAGTGTCGCAAACATCACCATTGACACTTCCTCGAATCTGCAGCTTCTTACTACGGTACCTCAGGGTTCCGGAAACCTTACTTACGGTAGTTTTGCCGACTATGTGGCCGCAGCACCGATGGAGGGCAAACGTCTGAAACCCTGGGTGGATTCCCACGAAGTACCGGATGCACATCTCGGAATCAAAACAGATGAGTATATCCCCTCCTACCAGACCTATTCGTAACAGAAAACGGCTGTGATCGTCGCCGATATTCTTACTTCTTATATAGAAGACAGCCTGAAGGAGATCAATCTGGGAAACGGTTCGATCATCGGCTTTGTAACGGAAAACGGCCGGGAAGTCATCTTTGAGAATATCCCCGAAGGCGCCGCCGGCACTGCCGCCGTAAATGATGTGGTCGGTGAACTGGTACAGAATCTGAACCGGGTATCGGAAACACTCGACCGGAACATGGGTGAGCTCAAATCCGAGATTGCCGCCTTCAAGACGGAGTAATACATAAAGATACTGAAAAGCCGGCGCTGATGCTTTCATCGTGCAATGTCGTTACCCCCATCTTCAGATGGGGGTTTTATAATTCTCAATCATTGTTTTCGAAAGATGACGATCCATAAGATAAATTGATGCATCTCAATAAAGACTGGCTATTATACACGCTGTGTTTTCTATGCTATTCTACCACCATACTGATAAGGTGATACGAAGGAAGGGATGATCCACATGTCATATATTGAGATCCGCGGCGTAACCAAAACCTTTATAAATGCAAATAAAGAAGAGACACAGGTCCTGAAGGGAATCGATCTGGATATCAAAAAAGGCGACATTTATGGCATCATCGGCTTCTCAGGCGCCGGCAAATCCACGCTGATCCGCTGCATCAATGGTTTGGACAAACCGGATAGCGGCAGCATAAAGATCAACGGAAAAGAAGTCACCTCACTGGACGAAAAAGGACTTATGCTACTTCGTGAAAAGATCGGAATGATCTTTCAGCATTTCAACCTGTTGCGTTCCAAAAATGTATACGATAACATTGCACTGCCGTTACGTTATAAAAAACGGTCTCCCGATGCTATCCGTGATAAAGTCGATGAACTGCTCCGGATCGTCGGTCTTACAGAAAAGAAGAAGTCCTTCCCGAGTCAGTTGTCCGGTGGTCAAAAACAGCGTGTCGCCATAGCCAGATCCCTGGCAGCCGAACCGGCCATTCTGCTCAGCGATGAAGCAACCTCTGCCCTGGATCCGCAAACAACCGATTCGATCCTGGACCTGCTGGCTGTGTTAAATCAAAAACTCGGGATCACGATCATCCTGATCACGCACCAGATGAACGTCATCCAGCGTATCTGCAATAAAGTGGCGATCATCGACGATGGAAGGATCGTAGAAAAAGGCTCTACCTTTGAAGTCTTTTCCCATCCGAAACAAAGGATCACAAAGAAATTCCTCGAGAGCATTTTCCGTGCTCCATCGGAAAAAGAGATCTGCGAGCTCCAAAAAGAAAACCCGGAAGACGAGATCCTTCATCTGATCTTCACGGGAAACAAAGCAAAACAATCCGTCATCTCGGATGTGACCAGATCACATCACGTAGATATCAACATCCTGTACGGTTCCATCGAATATGTCGGAGACCAGCCCATCGGAAGTCTGTTTGTAACTGTCCATGGAAATCCTTTCGACATACTGAGTGCCAAAAAAAGTCTGCAGAACTATTCTGTAGAAATTGAAGATTTGCGAGGTGACCCTGATGATACAGCAGCTATTGCCTAATGTTTTTGAATATGCAGAGGATATGTATAAGGCGTTTGGCGAAACGCTGATCATGGTCCTCATATCCGGATCCATCGGTCTGCTTTCCGGCCTGTTGCTGGGGATCATCCTGGTGATCACCGCAGATGGCGGTCTTTACGAAAACAAACCGCTCCATAAAATACTGGAAACGGTGATCAACATCTTCCGTTCGATACCGTTTGTGATTCTGGTAGCACTGCTGGTATCCTTCACCAGAGCTCTCGTAGGAACATCCATCGGGATCAAAGGTGCGATCGTTCCTATGGTGGTAGGGATTGTCCCGTTCATCTCCCGTCTGATCGAACAGGCGCTTTTGGAAGTCGACAACGGAGTGATCGAAGCGGCCAAGGCTATGGGAATCTCTAAGAGTTACATCGTTTTTCACATCCTGATCCCCGAGGCCAGGCCGGGTCTGATCCGCTCTTTTGTAACGGCAACCATCAGCCTGATCGGATTATCCGCTATGGCCGGAACCGTTGGTGGCGGCGGGATCGGAAGCTTTGCCGTACGATACGGTTATTCCAGATATATGAATGACATTACTTTTGTAACCGTCGTTATTCTCATACTGGGTGTCAATATCATACAGTCACTCGGTAACAGAGTAGCAATAAAGATCTCACATTAATTTTTTAGGAGGAAAAGATTATGAAAAAGAACAGTCCGTTACTTACCACACTTTTAGCAGGTGCACTTACGCTCTCGCTTTCCGCCTGCGGATCGACCGAGCAGGCCCCTGTAGCACAGGCAGCTGCCGAGCAGCCGCAACCGGTCAGCGAAACAAATACCGCACCGGAAGCCACTCCGGAAACCACAATTCCTGCAGAGGAAGATGTCACAGCAGAATCCTCTACCGGCTATGTGCCTTCGGAAACACCGATCACAGTCACCATCGGTACCACTTCCGATGACCCGAGACTGTGGGATGCCCTTCAGGCAGAACTGGATGAACGTGGCGATAACATCATCGTCGAATTCAAAAGCATTGATGGAGCACTGTTGAATCAGGCTGTTGCGGATGGCGAGATCGATCTCAACTCTTTCCAGCACTATGCTTATTTCAACCAGGTAAAGACCGATCAAAACCTTGACCTGACCGCCATTGGTGAAACCCTGATCGTTCCCCTCAATCTCTTCTCTACAAAATACCAGTCTCTGGACGAGATCCCGGAGGGCGGCAAGATCGCCGTACCGGCAGATGCTACCAACCAGGGCCGCGCTCTGAATGTTCTGAAGAATGCCGGTCTCATAACTCTGAACAGCGAGGCAGGTGCCGGTGCTACCGTTAAGGATATCGCGGATAATCCGAAGAATCTTGAGATCGTGAAACTGGATGGTTCCCAGATCGCACGCTCCCTGGAAGATGTGGATGCCGGTGTGATCAACTGCGGCTATGCAGTGGATGCCGGTCTGGATATCAATGCTCCCCTGTATCAGGATGCAATCGACCTTTCCAATCCGGAGCAGCAGCCTTACATCAATATCATCGTTGCAAAAACTTCCGAGAGCAGCAATCCTGTTTATCTTGAAGTGGTAGATGCATACCAGTCCGCAAAGGTATATGATGCAACCATCGACCGTTTCAGTGGCGCAGCGATTCCTGCTTTCGACAGGGAGTAAACCTATGAAGATCAACCATTTGGAAGAAGCAAGATCCGTACTTGATCAAATCATCGCCTGGAGACGGTGGTTTCATCAGAATCCCGAATCCAGCACTTTGGAATTTCGTACCACTGAAAAGATCCGCAGTGAATTAGAAAAACTATCCATACCATTTATTGCAGCTTCCGAGACCGGAACGGTAGGCGTGATCCGGGGAAATCTCCCCGGCCCTGCCGTGGCTCTCAGGGCAGATATCGATGCTTTGGAGATCACGGAGAACACCGGACTTCCTTACGCTTCGGAGACTCCCGGTCTGATGCACGCCTGCGGACACGATCTGCATACTGCCACTCTGTTGGGTGCCGCAAAGATTCTGAAAAAATATGAAAACGAACTGAACGGAACCGTGTATCTGATCTTTCAGCCGGCGGAAGAGATCGGGAAAGGTGCCGGTATCGTTTTGGAAAGCGGTGCTCTGTCCGATGCTGATGTATTCTTTGGGATCCATAACACACCGGATCTTGATCCTGGCGTAATCTCCTTAAGTCCGGGTTGTGTTTCTGCAGGTGCAAATACCCTGAAAATCCGATTGGATGGAAAAAGTGGACACGCAGCGCATCCGGACAAAACCATCGATGCTATTGCCGCCGGTGTTTCCGTAGTGGAAGGTCTGCAGCACTTCGTTTCCAGAGAACTGGATCCCACCAAACCGGCGGTAATCTCCGTATGCAAATTCCATGCCGGAACCCGGGATAATATTATCGCTGCCCACGCTGAAATCTCCGGTACAGTGCGTGTCACAGACAACGATAGCCGTGAGCAGGTAAAGGAAGCGGTTCATCGAATCGTTCAGAATATTGCAGCCGCTCATCGTGTAAAGGCAAGCGTTGACTGTGAATATGTCACCCCGATCGTCTATAATGACGAAACCGTCTATTCTATCGCGCATAAGGCGGCGGCAAAGATCACCGGTGCAACGATCGTTCCCGAACCATTATCTATGGGCACGGAAGATTTCGGAGATTACAGCCGGATTGCCCCGTCCTTTTATGCAAGAGTTGGCGTTGGAAAAGGATCTCCGCTGCACAGTGACACCTATCTTCCCGAAGAGTCTTCTTTTCCATACTTCACTGCACTTTTTACTTCCTTTGTTGAAACTTATCAGGAGCAGGTAAAGTAAAAACACTTTACCTGCTCCTGCATAATACTGTTTCCCAGTTTTTTTCGTTATTTTGCACATAGGTACCGTGTACTTTTAAGAATATGTTAAGCTATGTAACATTTCTGTAAAAGTACACGGTTCCTGATTTGCATCCGGTGTTGTCGGTCACAGATCTTTCCGTCGATACCACCGACAACGAGCCGCGCTATACCCGGGATGGTAACGCATTAAATACCGAATACCCGGAAAGTATGGAGCATTATCATGTCAATATATCTGCCCTGCTTCGTCTGGGAGAATGGTTTGATGAACTGCGCGCCCTCGGCGTTTACGACAATACCCGCATCATCCTGGTGTCCGACCACGGCTGGCTGGAGAACAATTTCGGGTACCCGAAGATCGACAATAATTTTGATCTGGAAAAAATGAATCCTTTATTTATGGTCAAGGATTTTGACGCCCATGGCTTCGCTGTATCCGATGATTTTATGACCAATGGAGATACGCCGTATCTGGCGACTAAAGATCTTTTCACACCGGCGATCAATCCCTACACCGGAAATATTTTATCGATGGATGGCAAAGAAAATAATGTACGCATCACCTTCTCCACAGAAGGCACCGGCAATATCCGCAACCAGATCGGCAAGAGTGTTTTTGACTGCGCCAACGACAACTGGTACACGGTAGACGGGAACATCTTTGATCCCAAGGCATGGAGCAGGATTGACTAACTCCATGCCGCCTTCTCCAAGATGCGATCAAAAGAAATCCTTGATCAGATTACAGTCATCGCATTCCGTAACAATCAGGAAACGATTGGTTGAATCCACATAAATCCTCATATTTTTCGCCACTTCCGGGACACTCATATATATATCCATAGCATTATCATCATGATCGTAGATGATCTCAAAACAGGAGTGTTTTTTCTCCATGTTTTCTTTCCAATTTTCAAACCGATCAAATCGGACAATTTCAAAATTATAATTCTTATAGGATCCGATGATACTGTAACTCCTGAAACTTTCTATACAATCCAGATGATTTTCTGCATATTCATTTAAGGAACCGGTATCCGAATCTGTCGGGACGCTTTCCGCTGTGATCCTGTGATTTCCGAAATCGTAATAATCGTAGCCGAATTGATAGATCTTATCATTTAAATTCCCTATATCCGCGCTGTTTACGATACCGGTTTGCTGCATGAACTGATCTAACGTTACATTTTCAGGAAGTAATTTCTCGACTCCGGCGTATATCAGTGTCTCTTTAACCGGAACAATATTCGTACTGTACGTTAGCGGGTGTCCGTAATCATATCCGTCACGTATTCTATTAATGTCCGAAACGATTCGGCTCCAGTTTTCCGGAAACGATCCATATCCTGTTTTTTCACACCACTTAAGGAGTTTTTCCTCATCATAGTAACGATATTGGATCTTATAAGCAATCTCATCTGTTTCATCCCCCCAAACATCCGGCAGAGAATTGAGCTCTTGTATAAGATCTTTTGCTGTACGACTGCTCATCAAAGATTCATAATCATGGCGAAGTTCTATATCGTCGAGAACTGCGGACGAGGCGGTTTTCCGATGAGCATCATTATTCAAATAATCACAAACCACATAAACAGAGATGTTCAGATCAACCATTTTCAAATCATTGCTGCTCAGATCAGACATTTTTCCCGGATCTTTTCGTCCGAAACCGTTCAGGTGCAAGAACAATGCCGATAAAAGAATGGTCACTGCCAAAATTACCAAAAGAATATTCGTACTTTTCATATTTTCCTCTCTCCTAAGGCTCCTTCAGTATCCTGAACCTTTATCCCCTTTACAGAAGATACGAGAATAAGGAAAGATTTTTATGGCAAATCAGAAATTTCGGTTTACAACAAAAAGCAGCACTCCAAAACTCGAAGTGCCGCCGATTTCTATTGAAGCATATTGGAATCACGATTCTCGAAGCAGTCTCTCTAATATGGCCTTCATCTCCTTCCCGGGCAGGCTATCTCAATTTTCCATAAAGCTCTAAAAACTCGCATTCCACGTCTGCAGGGTTCTGATAAGCACAGTTGATTGTCCTGATCAGCCCTTTATAATCCTCATTGATCGTCTCAGCCATATTGAGATGAAACTCCATCGACATCATATCGTCATCGATGGCAAAGACCTGCGCATCTTCCTCCAGTGTAATATCCCGCCCGATAAAGTGCCGCCAGATCAGATGCTGCAGGCGGTCTTCCACCTCCAGATAATACGTCAGATCTTTCTTGACCGGTCTGGTCACATCGGAAAGATATGCCTCACTGGCATCATGCAAAAGACAAGCCAGGAATACCATATCACTGTAACCCCTGGCCTTCGCTTCCAGCGCACAGGCGATCGAATGCTGTGCCACGGAATAGAAATGCTTCACATGGCCGTTGCCTCTGCAGACCAGAGATAAAGAATGGGCGATATCCTTAATATCGATCAGATCTTCTTCCGGCTCAATAGGATCAAAATGCTTTCCGGAGATAGTTGTAATATAACTCATGTTCTGTCAGATCTTCTCTTTTAATCAATGGCATTCACGTCCGCACCAGTCGCCTCGGTGGTATCCGGAGCCTCTGCGTTCTCCATCATCTTAAATTCTACGTAGTCATAATCTGCATTTCCGTAGATTTCCTGCCGGATCAGCTGATCGTAATCCGTATAACCACTCAGGAACTGATTTGCAACGATCTCACTGTTATAGGTCAGGGAATGCGGTGCATAATCCGATTTGATCGTTCCATCCTCATTTAGCGAAACATTCCGCAGACAAGCGCCATCATACATCACATAATGCTCTGTACGATCGTCAAAGACTTTGTCCCAATGCACTTTATAGATACTGGTCACGATATTGTGTTCACGGTTGTTTTCATCCTTCGCGATCAGAATATAGCTCGTGATATATTCCGGCTCACCGAATCTCCAGTTTGTATAATACAGATTGGTATTCTTCTCCAGCTGACCTTCGAGCGTTTTATTCGCATTTTCCAGGAAGAACGAATCTGCCAGCAACGCTTCCGGTGTTACCCTGTAGGAAGCCAGCAGCGCTTGTCTGGTCGCCTCCTCCTCAGCTGCTTTTGCCGCAGCTTCCTGTTGCCGCCGTTCTTCTGCCTCCTGCTGTTCGCGCTCCCGCTTTTCCTCCCGTGCCCGTTCCTGCTCAGCGTAACTCTCCATTGCGCTCTTTTGCGCCTTCAGCGTAACGATAACGGTAGGAATTGCGATTGTCATAAAAAAGATAAATACAGCGGCAATGACGATCAATTTGATCCGGAACTGATCTTTCGCCTTACGATTCTGATCCACCATTCCGTGTTGTGCCAGATGGATCTGCTGCTTCCTAAATTCCGCTTCATTTCTGGCTTTCTGATAATCCACATCCTCGCGATCATAATCCGCCAGAAAAGACGTACCGCAGTTTTCGCAATGAAATTTTCCCTCTCCGACCTGCTTTACCGGGCCGTTACAATTCGGACAATTCAGACTCATCAGTTTCATAGCGTCACCTCCTCTGCCACGTGCACTTATACACAACTTGACAATATCATTAACCTGCTATTGTGCATTGGTACCGTGTACTTTTAAGAACATGTTAAGCTATATAACATTTCTGTAAAAGTACACGGTTCCCGATTTCCGGTTTATCGGGTGTGTGAAACTTACCGGCAAGATACTAGAGATCACTTTGTTCTTCGTCATCCGTATTCAGAGCTATATCATAAAGCATCCCGGAATTCGGATAGCAAAAAACCTGATATTCCAGACCGTATGAGATAAAATACTTTTTCATAACCAGATAGTCCTCCTCCGATAACTGCCATTTCACTTTCCATTCCTTTGTATGCAATTCATACTCCGTTATTTCAAAATCCTTCATACTTCTGAGCCCCGGATTTATTTCTTTTTCGGATTCCCACAAACTCAGCTCTGTGCTTGTGTATGCCTCCACCGGCTCGGATTGAAGATCTTCTTTGATCGCCTTCATAAGTTTCACTGTATGGATCAGTGAATTATCCGAAAAACGTTCTCCCTGCACATCCATTCCCGATGCATGCGGGATGATCAATGCAAAACCAAAAAAGAGCATACACAACAAAATAAAGACGGCCAGTATCTTATGTTTAACCGGAGTTGCCGCCAATATATAACAAACCGTAACAAAAAAACTCAATAAAGAATATAAAACAAACAGGATTATACAGATAATGTCTATCACCAAAAAATGCTGCAGATAAACCAATGCCTGCTGCAGACCTTCCTCACCGATCATCGTTTCCGGGATCACAGTAAGATAGAATAATCCCAATATTCTCGGAAGAATAACCATTGCAGCCAGCGCTCCGAATATGACGATTCTTAAAACCTTTGTGTTTTGAAGTTTCGCGATCATAAATACCTCTCAGCTCTTTATTTTATAATTTTCTGTTACTTATCCATCCGGAATTTATTATTTTATAACTTCTATCGTCTCCAGATCCGGCCAGTACGTATGCCAGTCGATTCCCGCATCTTCCGCATATTTCTGCACTTCTTCTGATACACATAACTCTTTTACGCCATCGATCTGTGAATATAAAGAAGGATCCAATAATGTCTCTTTTCTGTTTGGCGCCTGATCTGTCCGATCCAGGATAGTCAGAACACATGATCCATCATATGATCCGTCAGCAGCCGGATAATTACTTATATTAAAGACTTTATTCCCTGACCAATCTACTTCAACCGCGATCGAAGTATTATGAGAAACTCCGCTTGCCAGAACACTGTTACAACTATCGATTATGCTAGCGGCCGCATCATTTGTTTTCAAATTCATGCGATACGTATAAGTTATTTTTTCAAGTTCAGGCCAATAGGTATACCAGACAGTTCCGGCATTGTCAAAATACTTTTGAATACCTCCATCAACGTGTAATTGTTTGATTCCCTTGATCTCCGAGTAAAGTTTCGGATCGCAGGCACTGTAATCAAAATTGGTTGAATCGTGAATTCTTAAATACTCTATCCCATCAAGCATTGTTCCGTCATCTGAATAATTACTTGCATAAAACATGGCCGGATACATACCGGTCGACATATCATAAATTACGCTTATACCTATCTTTGTATCATCATAAGGAAGCGCTTTATTTGCTGCTTCAATCAATTCGCCTATTGCTACTGCATCAAATCTTTGTATTTCAAAGATGTATCGCAAAGATCCGTAACTCCCGTCTTCTCTTTTATCAAAATGAAAAGAATCGCTGCCGGTCGCTTCCTTTACTGCCTTAGAAAAATCATCGACCGCCTTATGATCATGCGATCGCATTACCATACAACCGCTTAACATTGTCACTGTGATCATAAAACAAAAAATTATAGAAAACTTTTTCATCCGTTATTTGCTCTCCCAAATAAAATCAATAAGTTTCATTCCCCGGCCGCGTTCGTTCCCGCCAGGTGCCCCGTAGACCAGGCGATCTGCAGGTTGTAGCCTCCGGTATGGGCATCCACATCGATTACCTCACCGGCAAAATACAGCCCCGGCACGAGTTTGGATTCCATGGTAGAAGGATTGATCTCCTTCACATTCACGCCTCCCTGCGTGATGATCGCTTCGGCAAAATCCCGTGTACCGGTCACTTCGTATTCCAGGTGTTTCAAAGTGTGTACCATTCTCTGGCGTTCCTCTTTCGTGATACCGTTGACCATCCGGTCCGCTTTAATTCCACATCTGTCCGGAAATACCTCGCGCATTTTCCCCGGCAAAAGGCTCCCGATCACATTACCGAAATGCTTATTCTTATTCTCGTCAAATTCACGCACAATCCGTGCATCCAGTTGTTCTTCCGTAAGTGCCGGCTTCAGGTCGATCACAAGGCGTGCTTTCTCGCTTTCCTTACCTACACGCCGCTTCTGATATACGGAAGATGCTGTCAGGATCAGCGGCCCGCTCACGCCAAAATGCGTATAGAGCATCTCCCCGAAACCGCTGTAGATCTCCTTTTTCCCGAGGAACAGTTTTGCCTCTACATTCTTAAGCGCCAGTCCCTGTAACGCTCTGCATTCCTCTTCTTCACGCAGCACCAGCGGTACCAGCGCGGTCCGTGCTTCGGTCATCGTATGGCCAAGCCCTTTGATCTGCACATCAAAACTGCCGTCAGAGCCTGTAGTCGCATAAGAATGCCCTCCGACTGTCACGATCACCGCATCTGCCAGCAGTTCTTTGACGGTCGTACCGCTTTTGCTTATCGTCATTTTCTTTTGGTTATCCAGAACAGTCTTTGCGATCTGCAGCCGGAAACCGCCATCCCGCTTCGGCAGAATCTGCCGCACTTCCGTAAATAACTGTATATCCACGCCTGCCTGTCGCAAGCCGCGTTCCAATGCATTGATCACATCCCATGAATGATCACTCGTCGGGAATACGCGTCCGCCGCGTTCTTCTTTCAGCGGACATCCCAGTTTCTCGATCATCTCCATAACAGCAAAATGATCAAAGTCATAGATACTGCTGTACAGAAACTTCGGGTTGCTCACCACATGTGAAAAGAACTCTTCGTTCTCGCAGGTATTGGTCAGATTACACCGCCCCTTTCCCGTGATAAAGAGTTTCTTTCCGAGTTTCTCGTTTTTCTCAAGCAGGATCACTTCCGCACCGTTCTGCGCAGCCGTGATCGCTGCCATCATTCCGGCGGCCCCGCCGCCGATCACTGCGATCTTTTTCATACATCACTCCCCGATATCCGACATCTCATCCCGGTCATAGGTCTGAAAGGCATTCCAACTCTCTTCCAATGCTTCCAGACGTTTGCGGATCTGCTCTTCATTTTTCAGATACACACCGATCACCAATGCATTGATCGTACTCATGGGAGCTACCAACGAATCCGCAATGGTGATCATATCCGTCTTGGCCCACAAGCAGACCGAAGAATACATATTCATAGGGGAATATTTACTGTCTGTAACGGAAATGATCCTTGCCCCCTGATGATTCGCGTAGTCCATGGCACGCAATGTGCGCAGGGAATACCTGGGAAAACTGATGCCGATCACCACGTCTTCTTTTTTCAGCCATGACAATTGTTCGTAGATCTCGCTGATATTCGTCGTAGTGACACTTACCACGTCATCCCGCATCATCCTAAGATAATAGGTCAGATAATCTGCCAGAGGCGCACAGGTACGTATCCCCACCACGCAGATCTTTCGGGCATTGCTCACCAGTTCTACCGCCTGGTCGAAGACATCACTGTCTACCATCCCGATGGTATCCACGATATTCTGGGCATCGGAAACCAGCACACGACGCAGAAGCTCCGAACGGTTCTCCCGAAACTCATTGGTATTCGCCTTTTTCGGCGATACCAGCCGGCCCTGCAGTTCATCCGCCATAGCCTGTTGGAATTCCGGATAGCCATCGTATCCGAGCATCGTTGCAAAACGTACCACAGTGGACTCACTGACTGCTGCTGCTTCCGCCAGTTTCATCGCCGTCATAAAAGCCGCGCGTTCCATATTCTCGGAAATATAGTCCGCGATCTTTTTCTGCCCCTTGCTCATTTTGTCGTATTGTGCTTTGATCACATCCAGCATCTTATCTCACCTATCATTTTTGAAAAAAGTGGCTCTGTTTCCAAAGCCACTTTTTCATAAAAGTTCTTTTTTGTTACTGTTTTATTATACCGGGTATGCCTTATTCTTGGCATCGCCCTTCTTTACATCTACCTTTTCCTGCTGTGCTTCACGATACTTGAAGAAGTCGGTAGCAACCTGCGGGAACAGTGCGTAGGAAAGCACGTCCTCTTCCTGCTGCTTGTACTGCTTCATCTCTTTCTCGATGGACTCCAGTTCCGGCTCGGTGTGGCCTGTAGCCTCTGCGCTTCTTGCGGTGGAACGCTTCTCGCCCGGGATTACCTTGTTGATAACATCCTGGTTCATCGGCTTAACGGTCTGGCCGTAGTTACCACGAAGCAGATCCTTGAACTCACCGGTAGCCATCTTGTATCTCTCGCCCATCAGGACGTTGAAGATAGCCTGGGTACCAACGATCTGGGAAGACGGTGTAACCAGAGGCGGCTCACCGCAGTCCTTACGTACGCGAGGGATCTCCTCACGCACATCGTTGTATCTGTCTTCTGCGTGCTGCTCTTTCAACTGGCTAACCATGTTGGAAAGCATACCGCCCGGTACCTGATACAGCAGAGTCTTAATGTTAACGCCCAGCACCTTGGTGCTCATCAGGCCGCTCTCAATGCACTCTTCACGATACGGTCTCCAGTAATCAGCGATCTCAGCCAGCAGCTTCTGATCATAACCGGTATCGTACTCGGTACCCTTGAAGGTCTCTACCATAACTTCCGTTGCCGGCTGGGAAGTACCCAGAGCGAACGGAGAAATTGCACAGTCGATCACGTCTACGCCTGCCTCTACTGCCTTCAGATACGTCATCGAAGCAACACCGGAGGTGTAATGTGTATGCAGCTGGATCGGCAGCTTGGTGTTCTCTTTCAGAGTCTTTACCAGCTCAGCAGCCTTGTACGGAACCAGCAGACCTGCCATATCCTTAATGCAGATGGAATCTGCCCCCATCTCTTCGATCTTCTTTGCCATATCTGCCCAATACTCAAGAGTATAAGCATCACCCAGTGTATAGGAAAGAGCGATCTGAGACTCACCGCGGCCTTCCTGCTTTTTGATCTTGTTGGTCGCATCTACTGCAGCCTGCAGGTTACGCAGGTCGTTCAAGCAGTCAAAGATACGGATCACGTCGATACCGTTTGCGATGGACTTCTCAACGAATGCATAAACCACATCGTCTGCATACGGACGATAACCAAGGATGTTCTGTCCGCGGAACAGCATCTGCAGCTTGGTGTTCTTGAAACCATCGCGCAGTTTACGCAGTCTCTCCCACGGATCTTCCTTCAGGAAACGCAGGGATGCATCAAATGTAGCACCACCCCAGCACTCTACTGCGTGATATCCGACCTTGTCCATCTTGTCCACGATCGGAAGCATCTTCTCGGTCGGCATACGTGTAGCGATCAGAGACTGATGTGCATCACGCAATACCGTTTCCATAATACCAACCGGTTTTTTCACCTGATCTGACATAATATTTTATCCTTTCTGAAAATAGTTGATTGAATAGTTAAACTCCGGTGCGATGATCAAAATACTCCGAAGATAGCCATAAAGGTACCGGCTGCAACAGCCGTACCGATAACGCCTGCTACGTTCGGACCCATCGCATGCATCAGCAGGAAGTTGGTCGGATCTTCTTCCGCACCCACCTTCTGGGACACACGTGCTGCCATAGGTACGGCAGATACACCTGCGGAACCGATCAGCGGATTTACCTTGCCGCCGGTAGCCACGCACATGATCTTGCCGAAGAGCACTCCGGCCGCAGTACCGAACATAAATGCTACCAGACCCAAAGCTACGATGAACAGAGTGTCTGTGTTCAGGAATGCTTCTGCAGAAGTCGTAGCGCCTACGGATGTACCGAGGATGATAACGACGATGTACATAAGCGCATTGGATGCGGTCTCTGTCAGCTGACGAACCACACCGGACTCACGGAACAGGTTACCCAGCATCAGCATACCAACCAGGGGAGCTGTGGTAGGAAGTACCATTGCAACTACGATGGTGATGATGATCGGGAACAGGATCTTCTCCAGCTTGGTTACCGGGCGAAGCTGTCCCATCTTGATGGAACGTTCTTTCTTGGTAGTCAGCAGCTTCATGATAGGCGGCTGGATGACCGGTACCAGAGACATATAGGAATATGCCGCAACGGCGATGGGTCCCAGGTACTTTGTCTGCTGCAGTTTACCTGCAAGGAAAATGGATGTCGGGCCATCAGCACCACCGATGATGGAAATTGCTGCAGCTGCCTTGTCATTGAAATCTGCCCAGCCCATAGCGCCTGCAAACAGAGCGCCGAAGTATGCTGCAAAGATACCGAACTGTGCTGCAGCACCAAGCAGAAAGCTCTTCGGGTTTGCGATCAGGGGACCGAAGTCGGTCATAGCGCCTACACCCATAAAGATCAGGGACGGCAGGATCGCCCACTCGTCTAATACATAAAAGTAATACAGTAATCCGCCCACTCCGTTCGGCGAATCTTCCGCCCGCATCATAATATCCGGATAAATATTTACCAGCAGCATGCCGAATGCGATAGGCACCAGCAGCAACGGCTCAAACTCATGCCGGATGGCAAGATACAGGAAAAAGAGCGCCACACAGATCATAATGGCATTTTTGATCGTAAAATCCGGATTCATAAATGCCATCTGTCCGAGCAGATTGTTTAAAATTTCGCTCATGAGATGTACCTCCGATAGTTTCTGTAAACCGTTCGTTTCTTAATTACTTAAGTGTTGCAAGTACCTGGCCTGCTTCACAAGCATCACCGACAGCTACATCGATGCTTGCAACGGTACCGTCCTGCGGAGCTACCTGCGGGATCTCCATCTTCATAGCTTCCACGATCAGGATCGCATCGCCCTTCTTTACAGCATCGCCTACGTTCTTCTCGATCTTGAATACCTTACCTGCTGCACCTGCTTCGATCTTTACGGAGCCTGCGCCGCCGGAAGACTTCGCTGCAGCCGGAGCTGCCTTGGGAGCTGCCTTCGGTGCTGCCTTGGGAGCCGGAGCTGCTGCTGCGCCGCTGCCGCTGCCTTCTTCTACGGTTACTTCATATACATTGCCGTTAACGGTGATCGTATAATTCTTCATTTTGTTCTCCTCCTAATACCTTAGTTTCTGGTTTATTTGATCCTTCTGATACTGCGCACTACAAAGCCTTCCGTAGAAATCTCTGCACTGCCGGCTCCCGCTGCAGCTTCTGCTGCTGCGATCGCCGCCGCGATCACCGCGATCAGCTCATTGTCATCGGTCTCGTCTTCTGCTGCTTCTCTTTCGATAATGCCTTCGATTGCCTTATCTACGGATGCCTCAGCCGGAGCCTCTTCCTTCTTTGTAAATGCTTCCTGCAATGTCGGTATGATCTTGAATGCCGAGATGATGAACATGATCACGATCAGCATTACAAATACGGTACCCATACCGATCGCCGTATTCTGTGCTGCGTTTCTCATGGCCTCATTCAGCGGAAGCTGTACATTAACGGTCACGGACTGCAGTTCATCATAACTGTTGTATGCGAACTCGATCGTCGCGTGGTGTCTCTGACCATCAACATTATATACAGCGATCACACCATCATCTTTGCCCTGCTTAAAGTACATCTGGTTCGTATCTATCGGCGGATTTGCAACGTCTTCAATTCCGATATCCTCAATAGATGCCTGATAGGATTTCCATCCGGCTACTACCGCCAACATCTGCGAAACATCCGAACTATTCATCTGGCGAAGATAATGTTCAAATTCATCAACGTTATCATAATCATAGATAACACCCGGCTGATCCGGAGCTGTTACCAAAGTGATAACCATTTGCGGTGCAAAATTCATCTTACTGGTATCTTTTTGAACCTTCACTTCTTCACCGCAGGCAGACAACGCAAAGACGCAGACAAGCATGAGCAGTAAACTATAGATCTTCTTTTTCATGAATTGTCATCCTTTCTTATCAGAATCTTATCTGAAACAGTCCTGCCTTATGCGAAAAGCATTTCAAACGCATAGATCAGATGCTTTCTGGTATCCTGCGGCTCAATGATCTGATCCACATAACCGCGTCTTGCTGCGGATGCTGCGCTGTTCTGCAATGCAGCATATTCCTTTGCAGCAGCATCGATCTCTTCTGCGCTCTTGCCGTCATACATAACCTTAGCGGCAAACTTTGCATCCATGGTACCGATTTCGGCATCCGGCCAAGCAAATACCAGATCCGCACCGATGCCCTTGGAGTTCATTGCTACATATGCACTGCCGAACGCCTTGCCTACGATCAGGTTCACTCTTGCCACATCGCAGTTTGCAAATGCTTCGGTAAGCGCAGCAGCTGCCTTTGCGATATGTCTCTCAGAGCATTTGGTAGCCTTGAAGCCCTTAACATTGGTCACGGTCAGGATAGGAATACCGAAGCTGTCGCAGAAATAAACGAAATCAGCAGCCTTCTCCGCGCCTTCGTGGCTCATCATGCCGTCAAATTTCTCAGCAACCTTGCCGTCATCACCGACCACTTCGTTACGGTTTGCCACACAGCCGACCGTTACGCCATCCAGACGGATGAAGCCTGTCACCATATCTTTTGCAAATCCGGCGCCAACCTCCAGGAAGTCATTGCCGTCTGCTATATTGGAAAGTAAGATGGAAGTATCGCCGGCAGCACCTGCGATGTCCGGCACGATACGGTTCAGATCATCGGTAGAATCCGTGATCGCTACATCATCATTGTTCTGCGGGAGCATGGATACAAGTGCACGGATCTGCGCAAGGATCGTATCGGTATCTCCTACAAAATCTACATTGCCGCAAGTTTCCGACTGGAACTTTGCGGAAGAAGTATCACATTTAGCGGTATAGTTGCCGTCCAGAGTATCCGGTGCGTTTACAAACAGCTTTGCATCCTTCTCCTCCATAAATACAAAGTCCGTCATTGCCGGAACCAGTGCCAGACCGCCGCCGCAGTTACCAAATACTGCAGTGATCTGCGGAACCACGCCTTTTGCCATTGCCGTCTTGAAATAGATCTCACCGAGCGCGTTGAGTGCATCGGTTGCCTCCTGCAGACGAACACCCGTAGAATCGATCAGACCGATCACCGGTGTACCTGTTTTCATTGCCAGATCGTAGATGTTGCAGATCTTTTTGGCATGCATCTCACCGATGCTGCCGCCGAGAACCGAAGCATCCTGGCTGTATACATACACACGGTTACCATCGATCGTACCATAGCCGGTGATCACACCATCAGACGGTGTTGCTGCCGGATCCAGGTTAAAATCGGTGGCACGCGCAGTTACAGCGGAGCCGATCTCAACGAAACTTTTTTCATCGAGCAGGGAATTGATCCGATTGCCCGCTGAGCTTGTTGAACTACCCATTCCTGTTACCTCCATTTTACTTTTTGATAAAAATATTGCGAAAGCACGCAGAATAGACGTGCTTTAATGCACCGTTTGGTATTATATCATAAGATAATCGAAAATCCTAGGATTATTTTTGTAGAATCACACATCCACTTTTACGTTTTCCAATTCAAGATCTTCCGCAGCTTCCGCTTCCGCCTGGACCTTAAAGTCCTCTACCATTTCAGGACTTACCGTCGGCAGTTCTCCGATAGATTTGACGCCAAAACTGCGCAGGAACTGTTCGGTCGTACCAAATAAAAGCGGCTTGCCGGGAGCATCCAGGCGTCCCACTTCTTCGATCAATTCGTATTCAAGCAGTTTATTGATGGCATGATCACAACTCACACCACGGATCTTTTCGATCTCACCACGCGTAACCGGCTGTTTGTATGCAATGATGGACAGCGTTTCGATCACGGTATCCGACAGGGAATAATGCTTCGGATGCTTTGCCAGTTTCATCAGGTACTCATAATACTCGCCTTTCGTCCCGAGCTGTACCGAATCTTCCAGTTCGGTGATGGTGATCCCGCGGTTCTCACTGTCATACTGTACCTTCAGATTGGCAACCGCCGTACGCACCTCATCCGTTTTCATATTCAGGATCTCTGCCAGCTGATCTACCGATACGGAATTGCCGGTCGCAAAAAGTACCGCCTCGATCGCCGCCTCCGGACAGTCCGGCTTCGGCAGCGCAGGTTCCTCGTTCTCCGCCTGTTCTTCCGTCTTCTTTGTCCGTTTCTTACGCGGCTTCTTCGGTGCTTCTTCCGTAGGTACCTCTTCTGTGGAAGCCTCTTCACCGGCTGTCATCTCCGCAACCATTTCTGCAGAAACCTCTTCCGTCTCTGCATCCGTTTCTGCGGGCTTCACTTTCGTCTCCGTTTCTATTTCACCCGGAATTTCACCGGTTGCAGGATTTTCCGCATTTTCCTCTCCTGCATACATCTCGTCCTGAGCGATTTCTTCTGTATCCTGCTCTTCTGAATGCACTTCCTCAACAGAAGCCGCTTTCTCTGCATTCGCTTCGGATGCCGCTGTCTCTTCCGTAGAAGAAATATCAGCGAGCGTACCTTCATCGCTTACAGCCATCTCTTTGATGATCACTGTTTCTTCTGTTATTGCTTCTTCTGTATTTTCTTTATTTAAGATTTCGTTGTTATCTTCCATCTTATATCCTTATCAACATATTCCTTTGCTTTCCAAACATCCGGCATAAGGTTATCCTTTTTACACGATTGCAAAATCTTCGCCCAACGTGATCTCATCCGCATCCTGTGCTCTCTCGATCAGGATATCGCCAAAGATCTCTTCCTGCCGGATCACGATCTGGCCCATCTTCATCAGTTCCAGCACCACCAGGAAACTTACGATGATATCGATCTTACGGCTCTGCTGCTGCAAAAGTTCCCGGAAGGAACACACTTCGTGCGCATTCAGATATTCCAGGATCTCCAGCTGCTTGTTCTCTACCGAGATCTCATCCTTTGCGATGTTACCGAACTTGCTTCGGATCGGGTCCACACGGTCCTCTACGCGTTTCATGATATCCTTGAAGATATCGTTGAGTTTCTTCAGGTTCAGATCCTTTACCAGATCTTCATAATTCACCGGCTCACGGTAATTCAATACTGCCTCCGGCATCGTCGGTTCCTTATATACCGAACGTCCCGCATCTACAAAGCGGTCCTTCAGCTCAAATGCCATATATTTATACATCTTATGTTCCAGCAGTTTCTGCACCAGTTCGGCGCGCGGGTCTTCTTCCTCGCCTTCCTCATTCACCTCTCTGGGCAGGAGCATCCGGCACTTGATATCCAGAAGCGTCGCCGCCATCAGCAAGAATTCGCTCATCACGTTCATATCTTCCCGTTCCATCGCACGGATATATTCCAGATACTGCGCCGTAATCTCCACGATCGGGATATCATAGATGTCTACCTTATTTTTTTCGATCAGATGCAAAAGCAGGTCCAGCGGTCCTTCAAATGCTTCCAGTTTTACCGAGATTGCCATCTTCTTATCCCTTCTTTATCTCTACATACAACAGTTCCGCCGGATTAAACACACGGATCGGCAACGTATGCGTACCGATGCCACGGCTTACCACCTGATCCTTTTTGTTCAGATGATACAGCCCTCCGCAGTAATCCGGGAAAAGCCACAGCTTCGGACTGATCACGCCCCCCACGCCCGGCAGCTGCATAATGCCGCCATGGTAATGTCCCGAAAAGGACAGATCCGGTCCCCACTGCGCATATACCGGCAGATACTCCGGATCGTGCGCCAGCAGGATATGATAGTATTCATCTTTGGTGCTGCCGAAAGTTGCCTGCAGCAGACGGGGCGACAGTTCTTTACGGTTGCTCATCTTATAATACTGCTCCGGCAGAGTTAATCCATGAAGACGGATACCGTATTCTTTCAATAATGCGCTGTTGTTATCCAGGATCTTCGCTCCTGCATTTTTCAGTCGTTTTAACATATCCCGGTAGGTAAAGTGATATCTCCACGGTGACCACTGGACACGACTCTCATGATTTCCCAGCGCATAATACACCGGTGCAAATACCGTGATCTCCTTTATCAGAGCGCATGCCACTTCAATGGACGCATTGATGATCTGTTCACCGCGGTCCTTTGCTGTCATGATGTCACCGCCCATCAGCACAAAATCCGGTTTCAGCTTTTTGATCTCCGCTACCAGATGCTTATTCCCCTCACCGAACTCCCGTCCATGCAGATCGGTGATGACCACAAACTTCGCATTTTTCTTAATTTTTTTTGACCGGAAGTAATAACGATGTACCTGAAAACGCTTCGTATCACTTAAGATCACGCCTGAAAAGAATGCTGCTAATGAAGAAAACAGAAAGAATAATATACGCAATCAACCGCCCTCCAAATATCAGAAACTATCAGTGATAGTCTTCTACCATATATAGCCACAGTAATGTATCATAACACAAGATATAACCGTCTTCAAGATGACATAATATCTAAATAATTTATAAAATAATATCGGTATTGAATCCCACAGGGTGCTTTTTTACCATAGATAATTGCAAAGCAATTTTCTGCAAAGCAAAAAAAGAATGCCGTATCTGCGACATTCTTTTATAAATCCTTATGAAACTAATCAGATTAGTTATATTTGCGCTTTCTAGCTGCTTCGGATTTCTTTTTCCGCTTTACACTCGGTTTCTCGTAGTGCTCGCGTTTGCGGATCTCCTGCTGGATTCCTGCCTTTGCACAGCTTCTCTTAAAACGACGCAGTGCTGCATCCAGATCCTCATTCGGCTTTACTTCGATCTTCGACACCAGACTCAACCTCCCCTCAGCCGTAAGATTCGTTTTTCACAAGCAATTGATATTATATACGCTATCACTTCATCCGTCAAGCGGTTTTTGCTTTCTCTTTCATGATCTCCTTCATCAGTTCCTTTTCCACCACTTCGTTATGATATACTCTTCGCTCACAGACCGAAATGATCCGTGCCAGCTCCTTTTCACTGAGCGTCCCGTACTTTTCCCGCCATAATGTTTCAAACAACATGATCACATTGAGGCCAATCACACCGGTCATCGTATGTTTAAAAAAGCTGTAGTCTTCGTAGCATTCCATGTAGGTCCGCAAGAGATGCGAATTATAATATGCCGCATAAAGCTTCACCCGCTCCGGATGTCCGGCGATATGTTTCCGAAAAAGCCTGTTCCATTCTTTTTCGCCTTCCTCGTAACTCAGCTTATCGAAGCGTCTGTAATACATATGGCAAAGCTTATATAAAAGCGGCAGAACATACTGCATACCGTCCTGGTAAAAATCCGTACTCATCAGCTGATTGATCAGCGCGATCGGCAGCGGAAAACACTCCGGCAGCCAATCGGTTTCTTCCGACAGATCAAAACCGCTTCTCAGCGCCTCCGGCTCATCAACGCCCTCCCGCATCATTTTATCCTGTACGGTCGACGCATAAGCCACCACGTTTTTCAATGCCACTCCCAAAGCATCCGGATCCCCGTCTGCCGACGCATCCGTGATCGCCGCCATCAGCTGTCCGCGGCTTTCATCCAATGCCTGCAGATACTCTGTATCGTCATTATCTCCGGTCTGTTCCTGCTCTTCGTCAAGCTCTTTCTCAACAAAAAACTGTTCTTCCCGGTGCTTCATAAAGAGTTCCGCCACGTGAACGCATGAAAGATCCAGCTGCAGTTCCGTATAGTTTCCCGGACAAAAGCGGATCCGCGGATAGATCCGGCAGATCTCCGCCAGGTAGTCTTCCCCTTTTTTCAGCTGCATCCCGCATCTGCCGTCCATACGCAAAAAAGGACAGCGGAAACAGTAAGGCGAAAACGACGGCTGCACTTTACCATGCATCGCCATCTTCAGCCGCAGTCCCCACAGTCCTTTCTCATTTCGAAATCTGCGTATCGCTTTGTCATCCAGAGGAATCCGCCAGCCCTTACAGCAGCTCTGCGGACACTCCCCCATCAGACATTGAAATTCATCATAATACGATATCTTTTTGACCAGCATCAGCCAAGCTGCCCGTTCAGAGCAGTCTCCGCCTCTTTCAGGGCATCTGCGATACCCGCCGGATTCTTGCCGCCGGCCTGTGCCATCTGCGGTTTACCGCCGCCGCCACCGCCAACCAAGCCTGCAATTGCCTTGATCAGGTTGCCTGCATGCGCGCCCTTCTTGATTGCTGCATCCTGCGCCATTGCGATCAGGTTGACCTTACCGTCTGCATTGGAAGCCAGCACGATCACACCGTCTGCCACCTTGTCCTTGAGCTGATCGCCCAGGTCACGCAGACCGTTCATATCCACACCGTCCACAGCCTTTGCCAGGAACTTCACGCCCTTCACTTCTTTGATATCGTTATCCACACTGCCCAGAGCTGATCCGGCCGCCTTGCTCTTTAAGGATGCGATCTCTGCATTCAGGCCTTTTACTTCTGCCTGCAGATGCGCGATCTTCTCCGGTACCTCATTCATCTGTCCCTTCAGCAGAGCAGCTGCCTGCTTCAGCTGTGTCTCTACCTCGCGGTAATAATCAAACACAGCCTTGCCGGTGATTGCTTCGATACGGCGTACGCCAGCTGCGATACCGGATTCGGATACGATCTTGAATGCAGAGATCGTACCGGTGGAAGCTACGTGTGTACCACCGCAGAGCTCTACGGAATAACCGCCCATATCCACTACTCGTACTTCGGAACCGTACTTTTCTCCAAACAGCGCCATTGCGCCGGTCTTTCTTGCATCTTCAATGCTCATCAGCTTTGTCACTACCGGAAGGTTCTCAGCGATCTTCTCATTTACGATGCGCTCCACCTGTGCCAGTTCATCCGGTGTCATAGCCTGGAAGTGGCTGAAGTCAAAACGGGTACGCTCCGGATCCTGATAGGAACCTTTCTGCTCTACATGGCTTCCCAGCACATCACGCAGTGCCTTCTGCAGCAAGTGCGTAGCACTGTGGTTCTGGCAGGTACGGGTACGGTTCTTTGCATCGACCTTCATCGTCACCGTCTCGCCGTCACGGATCATGCCCTTGGTCACAACACCGATATGTGCGATCTTGGAGCCTGCAACATGCTCTGTTTTTTCTACCACAAAGGTAGCGCCTGCCGTTTCGATCACACCCTTATCGCCGATCTGACCACCCATGGTGCCATAGAACGGAGTTTCATCGGTAATGATCGCGCCGCGCATACCATCGGTCAGCACCTCTGCAATGGTATCTTCCAGACTCTCGTCGTTGTCTTTTTCTTCATCGGTATACACCTGAGCCATAGCAATGATCTTTGCTTCGCTCTCCAGGCGGTCATAGCCGATGAACTTGGAATTCTTTGCCGCATCCATCTGCTCATATACCGTCTTTTCATTCCCGAGCAGACGTACCTGCTTTCTTGCGCCGCGTGCTCTTTCCTTCTGCTCTTTCATAGCCGCATCAAAGCCGGCCTGGCCTACGGTATATCCCTTTTCCTCCAGGATCTCCGTGGTCAGATCCAGCGGAAATCCGTAAGTATCATACAGCTTGAATGCATCAGCGCCTTTCAGCTCTTTTGCGCCCTCTGCCTGCATTGCAGCTTCCATATCATTCAGCACAGCGATACCCTGGTCAATGGTACGCGCAAACTGGTTCTCTTCCTGACGCAGGTTGTTTAAGATAAAGTCTTTCTTCTCTTCCAGTTCCGGATATCCGTCCTTGCTGCCTTCGATCACGGTCTCCGCCAGTTTTGCAAGGAATACGCCCTCGATACCGAGCAGCCTGCCGTGGCGTGCCGCACGACGGATGATACGGCGGAGCACATAGCCGCGTCCTACATTGGAGCAGGTGATACCGTCGGAGATCATAAACGTCGCGGAACGGATATGATCGGTGATCAGACGGATGGATACATCCTTCTTCTCATCGGTCTGGTATGTCACGCCTGCCATTTCGCAGACCTTATCGCGGATCGCCTTCATGGTATCCACGTCAAATACGGAATCCACATCCTGCACAACCACGGCCAGTCTTTCCAGGCCCATACCGGTATCGATATTCTTCTGGATCAGATCCGTATAATTTCCCTTGCCATCATTGTTATACTGAGAGAATACGTTGTTCCACACTTCCATGAAACGGTCACATTCGCATCCTACCTTGCAGTCCGGCTTACCGCAGCCATACTTGATGCCACGGTCATAATAGATCTCGGAACAAGGTCCGCAGGGTCCCTCGCCATGCTCCCAGAAGTTATCGCACTTACCGTCCGCATCACGATAAAACTTCGTGATCTTTTCTGCCGGCACACCGATCTCATCCGTCCAGATCTTTGCAGCTTCATCATCTTCAAAATAGATCGACGGATACAGACGCTCCGGATCCAGACCAACCACCTCGGTCAGGAATTCCCAGCTCCATTTCAAAGACTCATGCTTAAAATAATCACCAAAGGAGAAATTACCAAGCATCTCAAAAAAAGTCAGATGTCTTGCCGTCTTACCGACATTCTCGATATCACCGGTACGCACACACTTCTGGCACGTGGTCACTCTGCGTCTGGGCGGTACTTCCTGCCCGGTAAAATAAGGCTTCAGCGGTGCCATACCCGAGTTGATGATCAACAATGAATTATCATTGTGGGGTACCAGCGAAAAGCTGTTCATCGACAGATGCCCTTTACTCTCAAAGAACTCCAGAAACATCTTTCGTAATTGATTGACTCCGTACTTCTCCATAACTAGCTTCCTCTCTTCTTTATGTTCAGTCGTATTTTGTACATCATAAGTTCATATGCGTTCCTTATATTACCACAAAACCATTAAAATAGGAAACACTTTTTTTACACAAAAAAACCGCATCGGATCCGATACGGTTTTTCCAGCTGGAAAAGAGACTTGAACTCTCGACCCCTTCATTACGAGTGAAGTGCTCTACCGACTGAGCTATTCCAGCAGCAAAAATAATTATACGAAATCTCCCACCAAATTGCAAGTACTTTTTTCATTCGGACAAATTCCGGTTGTTCATCCTAAGGAGGGGCCCGCTTGCGGGAGGATGCCTTAGGATATTCGCGAGGGGGGACCCACGAACGTGGGGGGAGCCCTTGCGATGTGGTGGTTGTCGATACATCTCGGCGAGCCACGGGGACGGTTCTTGTGGCTAAAGATCTTCGATCTTGTTGCCACAAGAACCGTCCCCATGGCTCACCGACCGCTACATTTCGACAAACCCGAATTTAGAGAATATAAGCCGGAATTGCAGTTTTTAAGATAAAGTAGAACAGCATGAATACACTGAAAGCCGCAGGCATGTAGAGTGCATACTTCGATAATTTGGGAATGCGCTTCAGGATTGTTTCGTATCCCATGCTCACCCACAAGTATAGCGGGATCACGCAAGGCATCACATAGCGGCCCTGCACCTGATAGTCGGAAGTATAGCAATACCACAGCCACAAAGAAAACGTGATCAGGCAGCCCAGAAATAACAGCAGATGGCGGATCACCGTATCCCGGGTGATCTCCCTGCGCTTCGTCCATATGCACAGGAAAAGACCGATGAATGCAACAATAAAGAACAGCCCGTACAAGTAATAATACTTTATCCCGGCATATACGGAACGGGAACCATAGGCCGCGACAAATCCCCGGAACAGTTCCCACAGCGTATCGTTCTCCTTAAGCATCCCGAAAATCCCGATCCCACGCGCCTGTGCCGTCGGTGCACGGTAAGCTCCTGTCGCAGCCTGCAGCTCACGCAGCGTATTCATTCCGGTCACATCTCCGTGAAGAAGTATGGCATTACGCACAAACCACCAGCCGGCCAGGATCCCCCATATGAGAAGAATGCAGGCACCATATGAAAACATCTTTTTTACATCCGCACCGGTTTTATCCTTTTCTTTCGGAACAAAGCACAGGATAAACCAGGGCACACTGATCAGAAGGAACCCGTATGCATTATAATATGAAAGCGTACATAATACCGTCCCGATTGCAAAAACCGCACAATTGCGTTTATTCACCCCATCCTGCTGCATAGAGACCATTCCGTAAAGCATAACCGCAATGGACAGCATACACATAGATTCCACGTTAACATAGGTATGCAGGAATAACAGCTGCGGCAGATACATAACACCGCAGCAAAAAGACCACAGCGTCCCCTGCTCCGAAAACAGCCTGCGTCCCAAAAGCCATACAAAAAAAGCCATTGTCAGACCAAAGATCAGGTTCACCGAACGGGCAGCCAGCAGCATTCCGCGGGCATCCGCGCCCAATCCGGAAACCAGCCGCATCATAAGTCCCATAAACAGATAGGACAATCCAGGAAACAGCGCATAGGAGCCGCCGTAATACGGTATCTGCACCTCCGGTTCAAAGCCGTTCGGCAGACGCAGATGATCACAGATATAGGTCGGGATCAGATACCTTGAATGTTCATCCGGCGGATTGGTATATAATGGCGGAGTATCTTCGATCGGCTGCAGCATTGCGATCCAGGCGGCAACCACGGTAAATACGATCATATAGATCACCAGACCTAAGATATCTCTCTTTTGGATTTTTTCTTTATAAAGTTTTTCTTTACAGAGTTTTTTCATACATCGCCTATGATACCATATCCAGGGTCAAAAAACACCCCCGAAGTTTTTTCCTATTACATTGCTGTTTCCGATAACGTAAAAAAGCGGATAACCCTTTCGAGTCATCCGCTTTCTCTTTTGCATTTTTACTGATCTTTACAGATCGTTCATCAGCTTCGTCTTGTGTGTGTTGAATTCGTCTTCGGTGATGATACCGCCGTCTTTCAGTTTCAACAGCATGCCGACCTTCTCCTGGAACTCATCCATACTTGCATAAGGAGCGAAGATCTCATCGATCAGTGCCTGCTTCTTCTCTTCGAATTCCTTCACCGTGATGAACTGGCTGTCTCTTGCTACCATATACAGACGGGTACGTAATACATAATCCGCCATGCCTTCCACGTCTTTAAGGATGGTCACCTGACGGGAATGATAATCGTTCTCGCTCACCCAGCCTCTCTGATACATACGGATCAGTCGATCGATCTTTTCTTTGAAGCTTGCTTCGTTCGTATACTTCATTCCCATTACGTCATTGATGAGCTGCTGTTTCTTCTCATCAAATTCCGCATTGCTGGCAGCGCCTGCTGCTACCATTGCCGGCCAGCGGGAAAGCTTCATATCCAGCACATCCATGGAATCGGTAAGGTGTGGATCGAGCATCTTCTTAAGTTCGGTCTTATCGCTCTCTACTTCTTCTGCCGGGATCAATTCCGCATCCACCAGGATCGGCAGCTTCTGCAGCTTCAGCTGGAATACCTCGTTCGGATCCGCCGGATCGTAAGCTACGCTGTCCAGCAATGCCGACTTCTTGGCATCATATTCATTCTGGCTGATCAGCTCGCTCATCAGGATCACCGGAAGCTTCGAAGTGTTATCACGGAATACTTCCAGATCATTGACACTCGGATCAAAACATTCATTTACGATCTGATCTTTATTTGCTTCATATTCCGTATCGGAGAGCATGCCGGACTTCTTCAGCACGAAGATCTTCTGGATCTTCTCGTAGAAGGAACTCATACCCTTTTCATCACAGATCAGTTTGAGTTTCTTCTCCTTATACTCCTCATCGGTACACATACCGGATTCGTGCATGATATCCAGTTTTTTCAGCTTCTGCTCGTATGATTCCGAAGGTTTCTTGTTTGCAGGCGCTGCAGGAACCGCAGGAGCTGCCGGTACTGCCGCAGCTGCAGGCTTCGGAGCTGCAGCCGGTGCAGGTGCTGCCGGAGTCGGCGGTACAGCCGGTGCAGGTGTTGCTGCTTTCGGTGCTGCCGCAGGTGCAGGCGCCGCTGCCGGCTTCGGAACGGCCGGTGCAGGAATTTCCGGTGTCGGAACAGATGGTGCCGCTGCCGGTGCAGGGATTGCTGCTGCTTTTGGTGCAGAAGAAATGCTGCTCGCCTTCGGCGGTTCCGCATTGCCGGTCATACCGCCGGCTGCCTTTACCATAGAGGTCAGTTCATTACATGCAATGTCCAGATCTTTCAGTCCCGGAAGAATGGTCCTGGTATTCTTTGCGCCATACAGTGTCTGCATCTTTGTAAAGATGATCAGCGCATCAGCCCCCTGAAACTCTCCCTTCTGCACATCACGGATTTCCTTGGCATGGTAATCAAATGCGGATACATATTCATTCTTACCGTCATCGTTACAGATATAACCTTTACCGGAAACGATACCGCCTTCCCGGCTTTCGTCCAGCTGAAGAAACAGTTTATCCTGATTTTTTTGTTTCAGAAATGATTTTAAACTGTTTCCCCAGTTACAATCATAATTCTTCATCGGATGTTCCTCCCTTATTTTCTGAACATTTTACAGATCGTTCATCAATTTCGTCTTATACTGATTGAATTCTTCCTCGGTAATAATACCACCATCTTTCAGTTTAAGCAACATTCCGACTT
>JAFWRC010000246.1 GCA_017508825.1 Lachnospiraceae bacterium | reverse complement strand
GGTATCTGTATTGTCCTTTCACAACTGTATTCATGGTATTCTTTCCTAAAAAACCGCCTGAGGGCACCTTCCCGCAGGCGGTATAAAGATCTGTCTGTATTCGCATCTGTTCAGAACTCTCCGGTTCTGAATAATTATAAGCATTCTTGCAGATCAGTTTTCTTCTTCTACGTTATCAACCGGATCCTCATTATCAAATATACTCTTCGGTTCCTGTTGTACGACCGGCTGTACCGGCTGGACCGGTGCAGATGCCTGTGCCAGATCCTCTTCCGGATGATTTAAGGAATACAGATCATTCGATACTGTCTGTCCGATACTGTTGAGTGAATCCATAAACTTCTGCGTATTACGCGTGGTCGTATCAATGCACTCACCGATCATATCATTTAAGTTGAGCAGCATATCATTCAGATAACTCTGCGCGGAAGACAGATACATCTGGCGGTCGTACAACGCTTCCTCCCGTATACGTTCTGCTTCTTCTGCAGCCATCGCTACCAGCTCATCCGCTCTTGCCTGCGCCTGTGCCATGATCTCAGATTCACTGACGATCTGCTCCATCTCATTCTGCATATCATTACGGATTTTTTCCGCATCATCACGCGCCTGACGCTCAATAGCTTCACGGTTACTGATGATCTTGCGACAGCGTTCCAATTCTTCCGGAATACTGTTACGCAGGTCTTTTAACAGCACTTCAATGCTTTCACGGTTGACCGAAATCTGTGTTGCGCTTAAGAAAACGCTTTTACTGTTCCGGATCTCCTCTTCGATCTCTTCGATCACATTTTCAATCTTGCTGTTGCCTTTGGCCATAACTACCCCCTCTGTCGGATAATTTACCGTTTTTTTTGTTATTATGAAGCAGTAATGCTTTATATTTTCTTCTTATACTTTTTTCTTATATTTTTCTTTGATCAGCGGGATAATGAATTCCGGTACACACTGGGAAAAATCCCCGCCGAAATATGCGATCTCTTTCACAGCCGAAGAACTCAGATATGCATATTCCAGACTGGTCGTCAGAAATACGGTATCTACGTTGCCATGCGAAAGCTTGCTGTTCGTCTGTGCGATCTGCAGCTCATATTCAAAATCCGTGATCGCGCGAAGTCCGCGCAGGATCGTATGAATGTTTTTCTGCTGACAGTAATCGATCGTAAGACCGCTGAAAGAATCCACCATCACATTGGGTAAATGCGCAGTTGCTTCCTTTAGTATTTTAACACGCTCGTCCACAGAAAACAATGGTGATTTCGCTTTATTATCCAAAACGGCAACCGTAAGTTCATCAAACATACGCGCCGCCCGTTCGATCACATCCAGATGTCCGAAGGTCACGGGATCAAAACTCCCCGGATACAATGCCCTTTTCATGTGTCCTTCCTCCTTTCCGCCAAGCCTGATCAGCCTTTTTTGCGCAAAAACACATGCTTATTCGACTTATACACTTTTTCTTTGATAATGTCAAACCCCAGGTCTTCCGCATAGGAAAAATCGTGATCTTTTTCTTCCTCAATAATGATCAGGGTATCTTCCGTAACGGCCTTGCTGCGCGCAGCCGCCGCAAGCACCTGCTCATCAAAGCCCTGTCCGTAAGGCGGATCCGCAAAGATGATATCCGCCGCTTCCCGGATATTATAGGAAAGCGCCGAGATGGCATCGGATTTGAGTACCATAGACTTATCAAACATCTTCGTATGCTTTAAATTATACTCGATGCAGCCGATCGCCGTCTTATCCGTATCCACAAAATATGCTTTCTCTGCTCCGCGACTCAGGGCTTCAATGCCGATCCCGCCGCTTCCGGCAAAGAGATCCACAAAAACAGCTCCTGGCACATCCGTCTGAAGCACGTTAAACAACGTTTCCTTGATCCGGTCCGTTGTCGGTCTCGTATTCATTCCTTCCGGCGTTTTCAGCACCAGGCTGCGTGCCGTTCCTGCGATCACCCGCATATCCTCTCCTCCGTTATTCCCGGTTGGTTATCTGATCTTCGCGCCCTTAGCATCTCTTTTCTGTGCTTTGATCAGATTCAGATCGATCTTCTTGTCATGAAATTCGATAATGTGTTTGTCATTGTAGCTGTTTCCATAGTAAACCGCTTCAATATAATCATCGTTTGTCAGTTTCATACCGCGCACACCGATGGCCGCTTTCTTCTTCATCGGGATCTCTTCCGCATCGATCTTTAATAAGAAGCCTTTGTGTGAACACATCGCCATAAACGACTGGTCATAAAGGATCGCCACAGATACTACTTCATCCCCGTCCGCCAGTTTGGTAGCTGCCACGGTACGTTTTGCCACGTCAAACTCATCACCGCCAACGTACTTGATCATGCCCTGCTTCGTTACGAAAGCGATACGATACAGGTTCAGTTCCGACTGGCTGGCCACAAACAGGATATCCTCCTGCTGGGAATCGTAATTACTTACATTATCCACCGGCACGCCCTTGTCGCGGAAACGTCCGTGCGGCAGATCCGATACTTTAAAGGTATACAGGTTACCTTTGTTGGTGAACGCTGCCAGCTTACCGGTATTCTTGCATTCCACAATATAGTGGTTTTCCTGCTCGATCGTTTCTCTGTTACGCTCCAGTGTGGCTTTATCCACGGTCTTACAGTATCCGAAACGGTCCATCAGGAAGATCACGTCCATCTCTTCCACTTTATTCTCTTCATAAACCGCCTCGGCACCGTTTTCGATCACGGTGCGGCGCGGTCTGCCATACTGCTTTTTCAGAGCTTCCAGATCCTGCACGATCACGGCAGCCATGGACTCCCGGCGATCCAGGATATCTTCATAGCGATAGATATTGGCAGTTGTCTGCTCATAATCTCTCTGCAGCGCTTCGATCTCCAGACCGATCAAACGATACAGACGCAGTTCCAGGATCGCATCCGCCTGACGCTCGGTAAAACGCAGCATACCGGCCATGATCTTGGATTCCTTGCTCTTAAAGTTGATACCGTCTGTTACGCCGTCCACAAGACAAGCCTTTGCCATGGCACGGTCACGGGATCCGCGCAGGATCTCAATGATCAGGTCGATCACATTGCAGGCTTTGATCAGGCCTTCCTGCACTTCCTTCTTTTCGCGTTCTTTCTGCAGCAGATTGGTATACTTGCGGCGGTTTACTTCAAACTGGAACGCCACATTATGCCGGATGATATCACGCAGCCCCATGGTTTCCGGGCGGCCGTCCGCGATCGCCAGCATATTTACGCCGAAGGTATCCTCCAGACGCGTTTTCTTATACAGCATATTTTTGAAGTTCTCGACATCGGTATCTTTCTTCAGCTCGATCACGATGCGGATACCTTCCTTGGAAGACTGGTTAGAGATGTCCACTACATCTGTAGTTTTGCGCGTCTCCGCCAGTGCTGCCACATCCAGCAGGAACTTGGAGATGCCCTGTCCCACCATGGTAAACGGGATCTCTGTTACCACCAGCAGCACGTGTCCGCCTTTGGCCTGTTCGATCTCCACCTTGCCGCGCATCTTGATCTTACCGCTGCCGGTCGCATAGATCTCGGTCAGCTCATCCTTATTGATCACGATACCGCCGGTCGGAAAATCCGGCCCCTTAACATATTTCATCAGACCTTCGGTCGTAATATTCTCATCACGGATATAGGCGATCGTCGCATCGATCACTTCCCCCATATTGTGTGGCGGGATCTTGGTCGCCATACCGACCGCGATACCTTCGGTACCGTTGACCAGCAGGTTCGGGAAGCGTGCCGGTAATACCGTCGGCTCCTTCTCCGTCTCATCAAAGTTCGGCATAAAATCGACGACATCTTTATCCAGATCGGAAAGCAGTCCTTCCTGGGAGATCTGAGCCAGACGTGCCTCGGTATAACGCATCGCCGCGGCACCGTCCCCTTCGATATTGCCGAAGTTTCCGTGTCCGTCGATCAGGATCGCGCCCTTTTTGAAATCCTGTGTCATCACGACCAATGCATCGTAGATGGATGAATCACCGTGCGGGTGATATTTACCCATCGTATCACCGACAATACGCGCACTCTTACGGTACGGCCGGTCATAGCGGATACCCAGCTCATGCATATCATAAAGCACACGGCGCTGTACCGGCTTTAAACCGTCACGCACATCCGGCAGCGCACGCGCTATGATAACGCTCATCGCATAGTCGATGTAGGATTTCTGCATCACATCGGAATATTCCGTTTTCAGGATCCGCTCTTCCTGATTATTGTTTTCTGTCTTACTCATAGTTCAAATTCCTTATAAATATTAGATATCCAGCATAGCTTCCGTCGCATTTTCGTGAATGAAGGCTTTACGCGGCGCCACATCCGCACCCATCAGCAGTTCCGTAGTATCGGAGGCAAGGATCGGATCTTCGATGTTCACGCGCTTGAGCAATCGTGTCTCGGGATCCAGTGTGGTCTCCCACAGCTGCTGCGCATCCATCTCGCCCAGGCCTTTGTAACGCTGGAGCGTAAAGGAGCCCTTATGTGTCTTGCGGTATTTTTCCAAAGCCGCATCATCATACAGATATTCTTCTTTGCCCTTTGAAGGGATTGCCTTATACAGCGGCGGCATTGCAATATACACATGCCCCTCCTGGATCAGTTCCGGCATAAAGCGGTAGAACAAAGTCAGAAGCAGGGTGCAGATATGCGCGCCGTCGACATCGGCATCGGCCATGATGATGATCTTGTCATAGCGCAGTTTGGTAATGTCAAAATCATTGCCGTACCCTTCGGAGAAACCGCAGCCGAAGGCATTGATCATGGTCTTGATCTCGGCATTTGCCAGAATCTTATCGATGCTGGCTTTTTCTACGTTCAGTGTCTTACCGCGGATCGGCAGGATGGCCTGGTACTCGCGGTTACGAGCCGTCTTGGCGCTGCCGCCTGCCGAATCACCCTCGACGATGAAGATCTCACATTTGGAGGCATCGCGGGAACCGCAGTTCGCCAGTTTACCGTTGCTGTCAAAAGAATACTTCTGCTTTGTCAGCAGATTGGTCTTCGCCTTCTCTTCACTCTTACGGATCTTTGCCGCCTTCTCGGCACAGCCGATCACATTCTTCAACACTTCAAGGTTACGGTCAAAATAATGAACGGTTTCTTCATTGGTGATCTTGCTGACCGCTTTTGCCGCATCCTGGTTGTCCAGCTTGGTCTTGGTCTGGCCTTCAAAACGCGGATCCTTGTGCTTAATGGACACAACGGCCGTCATACCGTTACGTACATCCGGTCCGGTAAAGTTGGCATCCTTATCTTTCAGGATCCCCAGCTGTCTCGCATAGGTATTGATCACCGATGTGAACATGGTCTTAAAGCCGGTGATGTGCGTACCGCCCTCGGCGTTATAGATATTGTTACAGAAGCCGAGCACGTTTTCATGGAATTCATTCACATACTGAAATGCGATCTCCGCTTCCACTTCTTCCTGTTCCCCTTTGAAATAGACAACGTCGTGAACCGCTTCTTTACCTTTGTTCAGCGCTTTTACGAATCCGATGATTCCTTCCGGCTCATGGAACGTCACCTCATCCGGCGTCTCCTGACGGTCATCTTTGAAATAGATGGTCAGTTCCGGGTTCAGATAGGCCGTCTCATGCAAACGGGACTTGATATCCTCTGCTTTAAACCAGGTTTTATCAAAGATCGTATCATCCGGCGTAAAATTGACCTTGGTACCGGTCTGCCGGGTATTGCCGATCTCCGGCAGAAGCCCGCCCACCAGTTCCGTGATCGGATTGCCCTGGGAGTATTCATCTTCGTATATATGTCCGTTACGCTTGATCGTAACTTTCAGGTGCTTGGACAGCGCATTTACAACAGAAGAACCCACACCATGCAGACCACCGCTGGTCTTATATGCGGAATCGTCAAATTTACCGCCGGCATGCAATGTGGTAAATACCAGTCGCTCGGCACTCATACCCTTTGCATGCATCTCCACCGGCATGCCTCGCCCGTTATCCTCTACCGTAGCGGATCCGTCCTTTTCCAGCGTTACCTTGATCTCGCTGCAGTGTCCGGCCAGATGTTCATCCACGGAGTTGTCCACGATCTCATACACCAGATGGTTCAGGCCCTTCGTGGAAACACTGCCGATATACATACCGGGACGTACGCGGACCGCTTCCAGTCCTTCCAGTACAACGATGTTTTCGGCGCCGTAACTGCCGTTGTTCTTTTCCTCTGCCATACTTCCTCCAAGCATTACTTATGTCAACAAATCTCCTGCATCCCACCCCGCGCAATCCCTGCACAGGGCAAAAACACACACTTTGTGATTATAGCATCATAAAACATTATCCGCAACCACAAAAACAAAATGTGGTGCCCTGCATCCCTGCGGCACGCAAAAAGAAGTATAGAACATTTGTTCTTATTTGTCAATAAAGTCTTGCGGTAACACTTTTTCTTATGATAGAATAGCAGACGATTAAGCCGGCTCGAGTTGCCCGATATGGTTTCCATAAAATTATTGCAAACGATAAAACTCTTTGTCCGGCATCCGGAGCAGAACATGTTAGTTCATTTATTATACAGAATGATCATATCACCGATCGAATATATGCTGGAGATCGTCTTCCGGCTTTTATTGCATTTTTTTACGATCAAAACGAGCCTGATCGGTATGAGCATCGTCGTCTCCCTGCTCTGTCTGCCTCTGTATATCCGTGCCGATGCGATCCAGCAGGAGGAACATGACAAACAGAAGGCCATGGAAAAATGGCTGAAACACATCCGTTCCACCTTCACCGGCGACGAAAGGCTGATGATGACCAATACCTATTATCGTCAGCAGAACTATCGTCCGGCGTCCGCATTGAAAGGAACACTTTCTTTATTGCTGCAGATTCCTTTCTTTCTGGCAGCCTATCACTTTTTGTCCCATTTGGAGATCTTTCAGGGTGCCTCCGCTTTCGGTATTGCCGATCTGAGTCAGCCGGATGCTTTATTGAAACTCGGCCCCCTGTCCGTAAATATACTGCCGGTGCTGATGACCTGCATCAATCTGGTCTCCGGCGCAGTCTATACCAAGGGACATCCCCTGCGCGAAAAGCTGCAGATCTATATCCTGGCCGCATTCTTTCTGGTCTTTTTGTATCAGTCCCCCGCAGCGCTGGTCATCTACTGGACCATGAACAATCTGTTTTCTTTATTTAAGAATATAGTGACCAAGTACAGCAAAGATTCCAAACGTGTGCTGTATCTCTTTCTGTCCCTTTTGGGCATTCTGTTTGCCCTGCATGCGCTTGCAAAAGGAAAATACCGCCAAAGCGCTCTGCTGGACGAATACGGCTGGCTGGCCTTCGGCATGCTGTTGCCGGTTGTATGCCAGTTTCCCCTGTTGCATTCTCTGATCATCAAACAAAAAACCCGTAACGCTGCCGATACACCTGCTCCTGCCGTACCGCACTGGCCCTTTGCGATCGCGCTTGCTTTGTTTCAGGGCGCACTGATTCCTCTGTCGGTGATTGCCTCTTCGGCCCAGGATTTTGTCAACATCTATCACTATGTCAATCCGCTGCACTATGTGCTCACCGGCGCATTTATCGCCTGCGGCCTCTATCTGGTCTGGGGCAGCGTATTCTATTACCTTCTTCCCGCCGCAAAACGCCGGACGGGTTTAACGATCTATGTCGCACTGCTGTTATGCTCTATGGCGGATTACTTTTTATGGGGACATGATTTCGGACAGTTATCCCAGGTCCTGATGTTCCACGACAAGCCGCTCTATCCGATGAGCGATAAACTGTTAAACCTCCTGCTCCTGCTTGTGATCTGCTTCCTTGCCGGCCTTCTCATCCGGCGTTTTGCAAAGCAGACGATGCAGCTCTGCGTGATCCTTCTGCTGACTATGCTGACCGTTTCCGGCAGATACCTTTTTATAGCCAGCCGGGATATCTCCGCAATGGATCTCAGTGCCGGACAAACCGCATCTTCCGAGTATCCGGAGATCACCTTCAGCAAAACCGGAAAGAATGTGGTCGTGATCATGTTAGACCGCGCCATCAGCGGTTTTGTTCCCTATCTCTTTGCCGAGAAACAGGAGCTTTATGATATGTACGACGGCTTTACCTATTATCCGAATACGATCTCATTCGGGCAGTGTACCCTGTATGGTGCACCGGCACTTTACGGCGGTTATGAATACACGCCCACCGCGATCAACGAAAGATCCGGACAATCTTTGCTCTCCAAAAACAATGAAGCCCTGAAGGTCCTGCCTGCCATCTTTTCGCAGGGCGGCTACTCCGTCTTCGTTGCCGATTCGCCTTATGCAAATTACTCCACGGTTCCGGATATGAGCATTTACGATGATCTGCCGGGTGTGGATGCCTATAACCTGGAGGGACGTTTCTCGGGAGATTTTGAATCTGTCCTGGATGTGGAGCAGATGGAACGCACCTTTTATTTCTACAGCCTGTTTAAGACCGCTCCCGTTATGATGCAGACCTGGCTCTACGATGGCGGAGATTATCAGGCCTTCGGCAGCAATACCGCCGGTGCGCAGCACTTTATCGATACCTACAGTGTGCTGACTTCGCTTCCGAATATGACAAAAGTCTCTGAAGATTCCGCCGGCACATTATTCCTGATGGATAACAATACCGCCCATGAACCGATCATGCTCACCCGCCCGGACTACACGCCTTCCACGGATCTGTCCGCAGATACAACCGATAACGATCCGCGCTATTCATGGGATGGCGACACCTTAAATACCGATTATCCGGAAAGTATGGAACACTATCACGTCAATATGTCCGCATTGCTTCGTTTGGGAGAATGGTTTGATGAACTGCGCGCGCTCGACGTTTATGACAACACCCGAATCATTCTGGTTTCCGACCATGGCTGGCTGGAGAATAATTTCGGGTATCCGAAGATTGATGATAACTATGATTTGGAAAAAGTAAATCCATTATTTATGGTCAAGGATTTTGACTCTCATGGCTTTACTGTATCCGATGACTTTATGACCAATGGGGATACGCCGTATCTGGCGACAAAAGATCTGTTTACACCGGCCATCAATCCCTACACCGGAAAAGAACTGTCGATGGATGGCAAAGAGAATGTCCGGATCACCTTCTCAACAGAAGGAACAAGCAATATCCGCAATCAGATCGGAAAGAATGTCTTCGACTGCGCTAATGATAACTGGTACACCGTAGACGGAAATATTTTCGATACCGATTCCTGGCAGAAAACAAACTAACACATGCCTTATCCCCCTAAAAATACCTTCCCGATGCAGTG
>JAFWRC010000245.1 GCA_017508825.1 Lachnospiraceae bacterium | reverse complement strand
CTGCCGCTGCAGCGCTTTCCACAGGGTACATCTGTCTGCATCGGGCTTTCCTCTTCTTAATGTGGTGGGTGAAAGAGATCTTCCTGCAGAAATGTCAGATGTCGAGATGGAGTTTACGATAGGTTAGCAGGATTTTACATAGTCGATAAAACTGAAAAATAATACAATCATTATAACATGATTCATAATGAAATCAACAAAACGGGGGATTAAAAGAAAGCCGAACAATGGAGTGCTTACCGTAGTTCGGCTTGTTTTTTTTGAATATTATATTTGGGGGGGATTACAGTATTTCTTTTATCAGTTTCCGGTGTTCCGATCGTTCATTATTAGTCTTTGTGAGATCCTGACCATCCAGGGCTTTTTCTAGCCAGCGATGGAGCGGATTGCCGTCTGAAATCTGGCTTAAAATCCATCTCACGGATTTCTCCAACACCCTCAATTTGAGCAATTCCATCCGTTCTTTCATAGGGAGTTTATGCTTGCGTTCCAGTTCGGCCTCACGCCGGGCGAGTGCCTGCTCTTTGACGGCAACTGAGGCTTCAGCAGCCTTTTGCTGTTCCAGGATCAGTTCTGCCTGCTTGGCGGTCGCCAGGAGGTTGTTGTAGTCTTTGCGGGGGACTTTATAGTAGTCTCCCAGGAAAGTGGAATCCGGCTTGGGTAAGGTTTTTACCTCCTGCTTGGAGAGAATCTGTATCTCTAGATTGCGGTTTTCGTTTTTTTGCTGTTCCAGTTTCTTTTCCTGCTCGGAGATTTTGGCTTTTTGATTGCCGATGATACCCTCGTTTTGCTCTATTGTAGCATTCTGTTCCTCAACCTTTTTCTTCTTGAATTCATAACTTTCCAGGCCATAGTCTTTTTTCTTTTCCTGATGAGTTGCTTTTTCTTCCGGCGTCATATCTTCGAACACCTCACAATCCAGAACAGGATAGCCTTTTTGACGCATTCTTTCCGGGTAGTTCCGGTTAATGAAGGTGAAGAAGGAGAGATTGAAGTCCTTTTTAGCATTCAGGACAGGGCAGCCATCCTTATCGGTCCCGATAGGCATAACTATTTTGTGTGGGTGGGGAGATTTGCCACCCATTTCGTCGAAGTGGATAACGGTAGCCAGTGTTTTCCAGCCCGGTGCCCATTCGTGCAGAAGTTCTTCAAGAACCTTATCGCTAGTCTTCAGCATTCGGATTTGTTCCTCCGGAGTGAGTTTCTGCATTATCTCCATAGGCGGCTTCTGGATCATTTCGATCGCGGAGACAGCATCACATCTCATTTTTCTTTTTCCACTTTCGGCGCGTATTGCGTTGATCCGATCGATCTCGGTCTGGATCACCTGTTCCATATCCATTTCGGAACTGCCGGTAAGCCAGATATTGTTTTTTGTCAGACTATGATCAATTGTTTTATCTTTCCCTTTTCTTTTATCGTTCATCTCATCCCAGGCACATTTTACACTGCAGGTCTTAGCGGCTTTTCCGTTATGCTTTTGCGTGGAGGGGTTGAGGGATAATTTCAGGAAGGGTAATCCCACATGAAATCCTTGCATGTACATAATCCTTTCGTTTCGACTTTTTCTCGTTTACGGGTACGATTGTTACCGGGATACTTCATTTCGGCGGAGCCGGTCGCTGCTTAATCCGATCAAGTACGTGCCCTCGTACTTAACTGAACTGCGTTAAGTCTCGGGCCCCTGCGGGAGCATATACCGGCTATGCATTTTCTTCATCCCGGTGTTTATTTTTTGACTTTATACTCTTTTTCTGAAATCCCCGTTTACACGTTTACAAATCCCAAAAGGCTTGTTATTACTGGTATTTTCATGTAAACAAGCGTTTTCTGCTTGGGATATTTGTAAACGTAAACTGTAAACGGGCTTCAAAAAACTTTTTTTATTTGAACGGTATTTCTTCCAGCAACGCTGCCCGTGATCCCTCTGTTTCACTGACACGCTTCCAGGCGCGTTGTGTTCCATATGTAGTTCCGGCGAAGCGGTGAGAGGAGACAGGAGCCCAGCCTTGGATCGAATTGTTCATGATGTCATTGATCTTTTTGAGTTCCCATTGCTTTGGATCGTTGCCTTCCCTCTTGAGAGCCAGATCGTAAATCTGCCTGCTGCAAACGTACTCATAGTCATGGCTGTCAAGCCATTCCTGAATGATTCCGATGTTACTGTCCTCCGGCATAAAGTCAGCCTGTATTTCTTTGAGATAGGCCTCCATTTTTGGGGGAAGCTTCAGATCGTGCTGTTTGTTTTTGCGGTATAATACCATGAACTCGGCCCAGACCTGTGAAAAATATTCCCGTGATTCCGCCTCATCTTCCAAAATGTGTTTCTCTATACGGTCCTGATGCACCCGGATAGGGACAAAACGTCGGTTGCCGGTAGTATCGAAAGGCAGGAACTGCATATCATTGGAGGTCCCTACAAAGATACACTGTCGGGGACGATCCTCAGGGTGTGTTTCATAGGGGATTTTGTAGGTCTCTTTTGTCCTGCTCAGGAAGGATTTGATCTCCTCTACGCTTTTGGCATTTACCGTAGCCAGCATCTCCGACATTTCGATAATCCAATGCCCCTGCATCTTCCGGTAAACCTGCTCATCATCGATCCGCTTCAGATCATCCGAGAACCAGTCATCATTCAATGCCAGAAAACGGAAGAATGTGGATTTACCGGCACCTTGTCCACCGACGAGACAGACCATTATGTCATATTTACATCCTGGTTCATAGATACGTTTGACACCTGCTGTAAGCAGGAGTGTTATTACAGATTCGGAGTATTCATCCTCATCGACGCCTAAATATTTCGGCATCACATGTTTGATCCGTTCAACGCCATCCCATTCCAGGGATTCCAGTTTCTCACGGATCGGATGATAGCGGTTTTCGCTTGCTACAATAGATATTGCCTTATCAATGTTCTGGGCGTTTTTTAGTCCGTAATTTTTCTCGAAGTATAGCTGGATCTGATATTCATCCAGATCAGTGACCGTGGTGCCGGAGTAACGAAGCCAGCCGAGATCTTTCACGATATCTGTGCGGTTGGTCAGTTCGTTTCTTCGAATAGCGCCTCGCAGGAGAGGATCACGATGAAATACCGTCAGGCAGTTTTCGATGCCCTGCAAAAGAATTCCTTTTTCAGTCTTTATCAGATCATTACGGATCTCATCCACACTGCTGTACTCTGTATCCAGAATATCTCCGATCTGCAGCCACTCGTCTTTGGATAGCGTTTCTGATTCTCTCGACATAAATTTCCACCTCCTTTCTGGCATTGATGAATAACTCTGAGCGTTCCTGTTTTGTGCCAAGACAGAGTATATCCAGCCAGTAGCCGATCAGTGGCTCGGCATCGACTGCAATGGCATAATCTTTGGAGGAAAATATTTCACTCGGAGCGGAAGGAGAGAAGTGCTCTTTGATAAAACTGATACTTTTTTGGGCTTGAAGAAGCTGATCGGTTGCATTGCTGCACCATTTATGGAAGTGTTCCTGGATCCGTTTCATATTGTCACGATCAGCTTTTTCTTTTCTCCATCTGTTGCGGTTTTGTTCTGTTTTGACCGGATCTGTTGGACGGATTTCGATGGCGAGTGAGAAGTCATCAATAATTCGCTGGGCGGAATCAATAGGGGATAAACCATAGAGCCGTCCGACATAGTCAATAGCATCACCGTGGGCATTACAGCCGAAACAGTGATAGTGATCTTCATAAAGTTGAAGGCTTGGAGTCTTGTCTGAATGAAATGGACACGGAGCTTTGCCATTTCTTCCGACATGCAGACCGTAGTGTTCGACTACCTGGCGTAGAGACAGGCTGTCTTTGATTTCCTGAAAAACTGACATTTTAGGGTTCTCCTTTCAAAATTTTAGTCTTTTCTTTTCGGAGAGCCTCTGCTATAATGAATTTGCGAGATTGCATCAGAGCAAAGGCTCGTTCCTAAGTTTTGATGTTACCGGTCCTCACTTACGGTGGGGACCTTTTTTCTTGCCGGGGAGCGGTACGATCTGGCGTATAGAACCGCCAATCTTCATTTTCTTCCTGGCTGCGATATAGTATCGCATCGTGGTAGATTCCAGATCTCCGATATAAGCAGCGATCTCTTTGGTATCTGCTCCGTTTTCGTACATTCGAGTTGCAAAGGTACGCCGGAAGATGTGCAGACCGCTTACAGTTGTATCAAATCCGGTATTGCGGTAGATGGTATCCATACAGTGTTCCATCATGGTAGCGGTGTAGGGTTTTCCATTCTTAGTACGGCAGATCAGATCGGTGTTTTTTCCGGGGCGGTAGTTCTTTATCTTTGCCAGATCTTCGATAGCATCCGGAAAGAGCTGGATCACACGAGCTTTCTGATTCTTGGTTGTACCCTGAACGGATACATAGCGGCGATCTTTTCCGGTATTATTCCGGTTTTTGATCACGGATGTGCTTTTACAGATTGTCAGAAGTCCGTTTTTTTCATCGTAATCTGACCAGCGCAGACTGATCAGTTCTCCGATGCGCATCCCGGTATGCAAGAGGAGGCGCCCGTACAGGCCGGCAGCATATTTGTATTCGCCGTTGTTTTCATTGGTTCTAAGTGTTTCGACCAGAAACCGCGACTCCTCTCTTCGGGAGAGTACGATCACATCTGCTTCGGAAGCGGTTTTTGCCTCCATCTTGGCTAATCGTCGGCCTATAGAGCGTTTTACCTGTAATACAGGGTTCTGATCAACATTTCCGCGAGCTTGAGCCCATTCGTAAGCGGCATTCAGAACATCCAACGCTTTCTTGATGGAAGAGACGGACAAGTCTTCTTTCATCAGTTTACAGATGTGTTCTTCCACATCTACAGCGTTGATGGCGTTGATCTGCATATGCCCGATTGGATAGGCCTCAATCTGATGTGAGATCGTGTTTTCGCGCCTGTCAATGGATTTTGGCTTTAACTCACCGTTGTCTGCCTGAAACTCAAGGTGTTTCTTGCAAAGCTCCGCTACGGTATTGGTTTTTACCGGGATGGTGCGCTGTTGTTCTTTGATCCAGGCAGTTTCCTTTTCCTTCATTAGTTTGATGTAGGCTGCTTTGCTGGATGCTCTAACGGTGAGTACCTTTCGTTTGCCATCGGATGTGGTTCCGGCACTTTTACGATATAGGATTCTTCCGTTATCTAGGTCAACAAAGCAACCTTGCCCGTTGGCATTTCGTGTTTTCTTTTGACACATTTTGATTTCACTTCCTTTCTTGTTTCTGATTACATCACATAGGTTTTGTGCTCATATTGATGTAACCACTCGTTAAGAGCTCTTTCTGTTACGATGTACCGGTTACCGATACAGGTAGACGGAAAGCCGTTTGACCGAATCAAAGCGTATGCTTTATCACGGCCAATCTTCAGAGTTTTTCCCAGATCCTTAACGGTGAGGATCCGGATTTCTTCGCTGCCGGTGTTCATCTGCTCCATAATGTGTTTCCTCCTTTTAATTATTTCGTAATTTGATGATTTACGAATTTCGTAAATATGTTATATCATACTGATTTGTTCTTGTCAATACTTAGTAAATTGAAAATATACGAAAATCGTAAATTTGATATATGGAGTTTACTTTGTACTGCTTATGAGATAATATATATTTACTAACTTCGTACAAATCTTGTTTATGAAAAAGGAGTACTGTCATGGGCGATGGGAAAAAATTGAAACAGTATATTGATGAAAGAGGGACGAATGTACGTAAGGTTGCTAAGGCTACCGGAATCAGCGCAACCACGCTATATACGATCATCAGCAAAGATAGTAATATCCGCTTTGATTATGCGCTGCGCCTTGCTAATGAATTGGAGATTGATGTAAATGAAATCTGTTCAGCAGTACCATTTTCGGGTGAATTAAAAGAAGAAGAGATTTATCCGACACTTCCGGACGGTTTACATGGTTTATTGGATTCCAGCAGAGTTAAAACCTATTTAAAGAACTCAATGTATCCGTTAATGCATTTATACGGAAAAAATGCTATGCCGGATGTCGACAACTTGCTTACATCATTTTATCAATTGGATGATGAGGCGAGAAGAGAAGTAATTGAAACTATAAATTCAAACTACAATATCACAAAGATCCGGAACGATCAGAAAATATCAAGCAGATCAAGAGATGGTGATAAGGTATTAGTTACCAATAAAGTTACCATTCAATCAGAAATGATTCGTTTTATGGCAAATATTCTCGAAAATCCGTTCTGATTTTTCCTGAAATAATATAGTCAGGAAAAATCAGAAAACGGCTTCTGAAAAATCCCCGAAAGCCCGTAAATACAAGAAAAAAACCTTCCGAAATCTCTTCCGAAAGGCTTTTATTCAGCAGCGCTACAAGGATTCGAACCTTGAAAATGACGGAGTCAGAGTCCGTTGCCTTACCATTTGGCGATAGCGCTATATGTCGTGTAACAAATGGTATTATAGTACAGTGCCGGATAAAATGCAAGTGTTTTTTTGAAAAACTTTAAAAAATTATGAAAGCCCGTAAATACAGGGCTCTCAGGCGAAAACCGACATCAGGATCGTGATGGAAAAGAGCGAGATGGCGGTGGTCACGGCGATTGCAGAGGAGAGGATGCGGGTGTCCTCCCCGATCTTTTCAGCCTGGATCATGGGCAGATTGCCGACCGGTACGGCTGCCATCAGACACATAGCAAGGGTGGCGATGGGATCGAAAGATAAGGCGCGCATCACATATACGATGATGACCGGCAGCAGGATCATACGCAGCAGGATGTAAGCCCAAATCCGCAGATCCTTTACGGATTCGGCGAGTCTGGACCTGGCAATGTTTACGCCCAGCAGTGCCATGGATAGGAAGATCGTAGCATTGCCGACATACTCGATGGTGTTTTTGAGGAGCGGCGGCAGCGTGATGCCGTACCAGAAGACCACAAGGCTTAAGACCGCCATGATCGTGCCGGGATTTAAGATGCTCTTTATGGGATTCGTTTTGTGCTCCTGCTTGCCACGGCCCAGGATGGTCAGGCCATGGGTATAGAAGAGCAGGCTGTAGAAGACGTTAATGACGATCACGTACAGGATGGCATTGGGAGGCAGGATGGCTTTGGCCACCGGCAGCCCGAGAAAGCCGCAGTTGGTGTATACGGTCATCAGATTGTAAAAACGCCGGTGCTCCGGTTTCGCGCGCAGGATACGGGGCAGTACAAAACCGAGAATGACCAGCAGGGTATAGAAAGCCGCACTTAGCACGATCGCAGTTTTTAGATCTTCATGGGTCGCGGTAAGACCGCCGGATAAGATCGAGGCCATGATCAGCGCGGGATTACACACATCCACGACGATGGCGGACAGCTTTTTGGAATTCGTATCATCTATGATCTTCTTTTTATACAGCATGATGCCGATGGAAACCAGGATCAGGATCACACCCATCTGCTGCAGTAATACGGACAGACTCATCGGAATCTCCTTTATCTTAATATCTTGATCTTTATTTTCAAAATGGGATTGTATCATAAGCGTTCCGGCGTGACAATGATCGTTTTTTGTCATCCCTATTGTTTTTGGATACCCCTTTCTTTTTTGGGACACTGCTTTCGGAAGGTTTGCAGATCCGGCTTCCTGTGTTATAATGAATGCTTTAAGTGGCTGGGAGGCATATGTTGATCTATACACTGAGTTTAAACCCTTCATTGGATTATATCGTTACGGTTCCGGATTTTCAGACAGGACATACCAACCGCACGGAAAGTGAACTGCTGCTGCCGGGCGGAAAGGGAATCAATGTGTCCACAGTGCTGAAGCATCTCGGGGCGGATACCACGGCAATCTATTTTGCGGCCGGTTTTGTGGGCGAGGAGATCAGCCGGAGACTGCAGGACTACGGGATCTGTACGGAGCCGGTCTTTCTGCCGGACGGATGCTCACGTATCAATGTGAAGCTTAGGAATCTCGAAGGCACGGAGATCAACGGCAGAGGCCCGGTGATCGGCGACCGGTATTTGGAACGGCTGAAGGAGCGCCTGCAGCAGCTTAAGAATGACGATGTGCTTGTACTGGCCGGCAGCATCCCGGCAGGGATGCCGGTGACACTGTATCGTGACCTTATGGCGGGACTTTCCGGAAAAGGGATCCGTTTTGTGGTGGATGCCACTGGGGAGACCTTGCGGGAGACGCTGCCATACCGGCCGTTTCTGATCAAGCCGAATAAGGATGAGCTGGAAGCCCTGTTTGATCAAACGATCGAAAGCGAAGAGACTTTGTTTGACTGTGCGGAGAGGCTCAGGCAGCAGGGCGCGCAGAATGTGCTGGTCTCCCTGGGCGGTGATGGCGCAGCGCTGCTGACATCGGAGGGGGAGCGTTATCGTGAAAAAGCACCGGCCGGAACGGTGGTAAATGCAGTCGGCGCGGGAGATTCCATGATCGCCGGTTTTCTGGCGGGATATACGGAAAGCGGAGATCATGCAAGAGCATTCCGGATGGGGCTGGCGGCAGGATCTGCGAGCGCGTTCTCGGAGAAACTGGCAGAAAAAGACGAGATCATGCGCCTTTATGATCAGATGAAATAACGGAGAGAAGAACAGAATGGGAAATACGTTTTATTTTGACTGGGAAGTGCAGCTGATGGAGTGGCTGCAAAGCGGGATGGGATCCGCGGGCGCAGCGATCGCACAGTTTCTGACAGTGTGCGGTGAGGAGCTGGTACTGATCCTTTTGCTGGGGTTTATTTACTGGTGCTATGACAAGGAATTCGGAAAATTCATCGGTGTAAATATCGTTGTGGGACTGACCTGGAATCCGATGCTCAAGAATGTGGCGTTGCGCAGACGGCCCTATTTTGATCATCCCGGGATCCGGTGCATACGGGCGGCGGAGCCGGAGGCGGATATCTATGATATCTCGGAGCAGGGGTTTTCGTTTCCGAGCGGACATTCGACAAACGGTGTGATCGCCTATGGCAGTATCCCGGTCTATAAAAAGAATAAGTGGCTGACTGTGCTCGGGATCGTCATGCCGTTACTGATCGGGCTTTCCCGCGTGATGCTCGGTGTGCATTATCCTACCGATGTCCTGGTGGGATGGCTGATGGGCGGGATCGTGGTACTGCTGGTATCTTATCTTCAGAGAAAGGTGAAGAGAAAGTGGATCCTGCATCTGATCCTGTTTGTTACGGCCCTGCCGGGAATGCTGTATTGTAATACCTCGGATTATTACACCTGTGTCGGACTAATGGCGGGACTGTTTCTTGCAATAGCATTTGAAGAAAAATATGTGCATTTTGAAAATACGAAGAATCCGGCGGAATGCGCAGTCAGGATCCTGGGTGGTTTTGCGGTTTATGTACTGAGCAATACACTTTTGAAACTGCCGTTTTCGAAAGAGTTTCTGGCATCGGCGACGACGGCTGCCTATATGGTACGTTTCGTGCGATACATTATTGTAGGTTTTGTCACGCTGGGAGCGTATCCGATGGTTTTTGCACGGATCAAATTTCGTGACAAAAAGACGGAAAATAGTGTATAATATCTGATATAAGATAAGAAATACAGAGAAAGTATTGGAGGGTTATGATATGGATACCAATATCTTGCTGGAAAACGGGACGAATGAACTGGAAGTGCTGGAGTTTAAGATCGGCAGTCGTTATTATGGGATCAATGTGGCGAAGGTGCGGGAGATCATACCGTATCAGGCAGTGACACCGGTACCGCATTCCCATCCGGGCATTGAAGGGATCTTTATGCCGCGCGGAGATATGATCACGGCGATCGATCTGCGCAGCTGTCTGCAGATGGGCGAGTCCGAACCGAAGGGCTTGTTTATCATAACCAATTTTAATGCCCTGAATCTGGCGTTCCATGTGGATGCAGTACAGGGGATCCACAGAGTTTCATGGGCAGATATCATGAAACCGTCCTCAACGGTGGCCAATTCGGAGGAGGGCGTTTCTACCGGTATCATTAAGAAGAATGACAAGCTGATCATCATTCTGGATTTTGAAAAGATCGTTGCGGATATCAATCCGGAAGTGAGCCTGAAAGTACAGGAAGTGGAAGCACTGGCAGGACGCAGTCGTATCGATGTGCCGATCCTGATCGCGGAAGATTCGGCGCTTTTAAACAAGCTGATCGTACAGTCGCTGGAGACGGCAGGATACACCAATCTGACCCATACGGAGAACGGGCAGCAGGCCTGGGATCTGCTCAGCAGATGGAAAGAGGAAGGCACGCTTAAGAACAAGGTGGCGTGTGTCATCACGGATATCGAGATGCCGCAGATGGATGGGCACCGGCTGACAAGGCTGATCAAGACGGATGAAAAGATGAAGGATCTGATCGTGGTGATCTTTTCCTCGATGATCAATGATGATCTGCGCAGAAAGGGTGAACAGCTGGGGGCAGATGCACAGCTGACTAAGCCGGAGATCGGCAAACTGGTGGCAGCCGTGGATGAGCTGCTGGGAGTGAGCGCAAGTTAAGGCTTGACATTAAAACTTGACATTAAAACTTGACATGGATGGGGGAACTCTGTTATTATGTCGGCAGTAAAGTAATAAGGGAGTAGCTTGCACAGGATACTGTGTGGTGTGTTTCGTCAGGACGGGAAGAGGATTCCCCGGAATACATCTGAAATAGCGAGACTTTTACTGCTTTTTTGGCAGTAAAAGTCTCTTTTTACTTTATTGGAAATTGTTACTTTACAAGGACAAAAGGAAGAGAGGATAATAATTGTGGAAACTGTGTTGTATGTAGCTCTTTTGCTGGTGGGATTCTTCGGACTGATCAAAGGAGCGGACCTGTTTGTGGACGGTTCATCGTCGCTGGCAAAGATCTTTAAGGTGCCGGGAGTGATCATCGGTCTGACCATCGTGGCGATGGGAACCAGCGCTCCGGAACTGGCCGTCAGTACGTCGGCTGCGCTGTCCGGATCTAACGAGATCGCACTCAGCAACGTGATCGGATCCAATATCTTTAACCTTCTGATGGTATTGGGAATCTGCTCGATCATCTGTAAGGTGCCGGTCGATAAGGTGATTCTGAAACGGGATTTTCCGGTGATGCTGGTCGTGACTCTGGGTATCATCCTGGGGACCAGCCTGAATGCGATCGTTTCGGGAAGCTTTCTGCAGGGGCCGATCTCTGCAGAAGCCGGTATGGTAAACCGCTGGCTGGGGCTGGCGCTGCTGGTGGGATTTGTTATCTATCTGGTTGTTTTGATCGCGGACGCAAAGAAGCATCCCGTAGAAGAGGAAGAAGAGATCAAGGCGATGCCGGCCTGGAAATGCTTTCTCTGTATTCTGGGCGGGCTGGTGCTGATCGTGGGCGGCGGCAAGGCTACGGTAGAAGCGGCAAAGTATATCGCAAAAGCAATCGGTATGTCGGAGACGATCATCGGTCTGACGGTAGTAGCGGCAGGCACATCCCTGCCGGAACTGGTGACCTCCATCGTGGCAGCAAAGAAGGGCGAAGTGGGAATGGCCGTCGGCAATGCCGTAGGGTCCTGCATCTTCAATGCGACGCTGATCCTGGGAGTTTCCTCGGCGATCCACCCGTTCCCGGTAAATGCAGCTTCGGTATATGATCTGCTCATCCTGATCGCGATCAGTGTTGTGACGTATATCTTTGCGGTGGCGGGCAAAGCGATCAAACGATGGGAAGGCATTGCAATGGTACTTATGTATGCAGCGGATGTGGCATTCGCGGTATTGAGAGAAGTGAGGTAATATGTTTCATTTAGGAGAGATTCAGGAATTACAGATTGTAAAAATGGTAGATTTCGGCGCGTATCTGGCAGAGCTGGATGGCGAAGAGCGCGTATTGCTGCCGAAAAAACAGCTGCCGGAAGGGGCGAAGGTCGGCGACCGGCTGGAAGTGTTTTTGTATAAGGATTCGCAGGACCGCCTGATCGCGACGGTAAGAGAACCGAAGCTGACCATCGGACAGGTGGCGGAGCTTACGGTGGCGAGCGTGAGTAAGATGGGAGCTTTTCTGGACTGGGGACTGGAGAAAGATCTGTTCCTGCCGTACCGTCAGCAGACCAGGCGCGTGAAGGAAGGCGATACCGTGCTGGTATCCTTATATGTGGATAAGAGTGAGCGGCTTTGCGCGACGATGAATGTGTATAAGGAGCTGCGGTCGGATGCGCCGTATCATGTCGGGGATGACGTGGAAGGGATCGCTTATGAGCAGAGTGATAAGTTTGGCGTGTTTGTGGCAGTCGACGGCATTTATTCGGCCATCATTCCCCGGCAGGAGGTGTATGGTGATGTGTCGGTAGGAGACCGCATCCACGCGCGTGTTACCAAGGTACGGGAAGACGGGCGGCTGAACTTAAGCGTGCGGGATAAGGCGCATGTGCAGATGTATCCGGATATGGAAAAGATCCTGGAACTGCTTAAGGAATACGGTGGGGTACTCCCTTTTACAGAGAAGGCAGACCCGGAGGTGATCCGCAGGGAGACCGGGATGAGCAAGAATGAATTCAAGCGTGCGGTAGGGCATCTGTATAAGGAACGCCGCATACAGATCAATGACGGTAAGATACGTTTGGTGAAGGAGTAAGGCGAGGATGAATGCAAAAAGAGCGGGGATCTTGTTTTGTGCGATGGTTTTGTTCGATGTATCGGTTGAATTGCTGATGGCATTTACGGAGCTGGGAAAACACATAGGTGTGGTAGAAGCTCTTGTGGCATCCGAACTGATCATGATCATTCCCTGCATTCTGGCGTTTCTGTTCTGCAAAGAACCGTTCGGGCAGACTTTCGGAGTGCGCAAAGTACGGCCGGTGCTGATCCCGCTGTGCATCGTCCTGACATGGACGATCCTGCCGTTGGTCACCTGCTGCAATGCGTTTACGATGTATTTTTCGGAAAATGAGGCTGCGGCGATCTTTGAGAACCTATCGGGGCTGCCGCTTCCGGTGATCGCGCTCTTTACGTCTTTGATCGCACCGGTCTGTGAGGAGTGGACGTTCCGCGGCATCTTGTATACCGGCTTTCGGAAAAACGGATCCGCGCTGCAGGCGATGCTTATCACTGCGGTGCTGTTCGGATTGTTCCATGCGAACCTGAATCAGATGATGTATGCAATGGTACTGGGAATTGTATTTGCGGCATTGCGTGAGGTGACGGGCAGCATCCTGCCGTCGATCATCTGCCATATGACGGTAAACGGCGGAAGCACTTTATTGCTTTTGCTAGGCTCCGGGGAGCTGGGTGAGACTCTGGGAGAGAGCTCGGATGTCCTGACACCGGAGACGGTTTCCATGCTGCTGAGTCTGATGATACCGGTTGCGGCGGTCATGATCGCGCCAGCTTTGGGGTTGCTGATCAAGATCGCAAAAACGCAGAAGGCGCTTCCGAAGCTGCAGAATATTGTTGAAGGGCGCGTTCGTGAAAAAGGACATATCATCGGCATACCGCTGATCGTCGGAATGGTGATCTGTGTGGGTTTGGTGGTATTGAACCTGGTGGTTCAGACAGCATCCTGACAGGAAGAATAAAACAGCGTTCTGCCGGCAGAACGCTGTAACAAAAAAATCCCCCGCTTTATGGCAGGGGATCTGTTTTTTTCAGATAATCGGATTTATACGCTCATATCAAAGTTGCTGCCGACATTCGGATTGACGGAACGCTCCATCGCAGCGGCGTCGATCATTTTTACCAGACCGGCTCCCGCAGCTTCCTGCGTATCCAGTGCTTTCCCGAGAACAGCAGTCCCGATGTCGCTCATAGCGGCATTACGAGCAAGACTCATAGATGTATTGATGATCGTGTTATCAATCCCGCCGACTCTCATAACCATTCTCCTTTTTACAGGTGCCGGATCTGATGAAATCCTTAAAGTTTATAGTTACTGATATTATCCTTTATTTTACTGTTTTTGTCAAGAAATAACGCTATTTGTAAAAAGTATATGAAAAAATACGATAAAAGTGTAGATTTTTTTGGTTATTTGTATTAAAATAGTTTCTAAATATGGAAAAACTATAAAAGAATATTGGGGTTATATTGGCTAAAATGCCGATGGATTAAGGTTTACGTAACAATTTTGTAATATCTTGAGAAGGTATCGTTGAAACGGGGAAGGAGAAGCTTATGATCTCAAATCAGATACTGCAGAATACAATCGACGGAATGACCGGGATCGCGCACGTGGAATTGTGCGTAACAGACCGGGACGGACGTTCTGTGGTCAGTACAATGAAGGAAAAGAAGAGTTTTGAAAAGGCGGTACAGGATTTTGTGAATTCTTCCGCAGAAAGCCAGGAAGTGCAGAACTGCCAGTTCTTCAAGATCTTTGATGAGCAGCAGCTGGAATATATCCTGATCGTATCCGGTGCCAGTGAGAATGCGTACCTGGTGGGCAAGATGGCGGCTTTTCAGATCCAGAGTCTGTTAGTGGCTTATAAGGAAAGATTTGATAAGGATAATTTTATCAAGAATCTGCTGCTGGATAATCTGCTGTTGGTGGATATCTACAGCCGCGCAAAGAAGCTGCATATGCAGATCGATTTAAAGCGTGTCGTGCTGATCGTGGAAACAGGTTCCGGTAAGGACAGCAATACGATCGAGATGGTGCGGGAATGTCTCGGCGCAGGCAATGCAAAAGAGATCGTTACCGCGGTTGACGAAAACAACGTGGTCATCGTAAAAGAACTTCCGGACGAGAATGCAGCCAAGGAAGTGGATAAGGTGGCGCATAATATCGTGGCGTTCCTGACGAAGGAAGGCCTGCAGGATGTGAAGGTAGCTTACGGTACTTCCGTCGGCGAGATCAAGGAAGTGAGCCGTTCCTACAAGGAAGCCAAGATGGCGCTGGATGTCGGAAAGATCTTCTTTGCGCAGAAGGATGTCATTCCGTACAACGAACTGGGCATCGGACGTCTGATCTATCAGCTGCCGATCCCGCTGTGCAAGATGTTTATCCAGGAGATCTTTGACGGACGCAATCCGGAAGAATTCGATGAGGAGACGCTGACGACGATCCAGAAGTTCTTTGAGAACAGCCTGAACGTATCGGAGACGTCCAGACAGTTGTTTATTCACAGAAATACTCTGGTTTATCGTTTGGATAAACTGCAGAAGAGTACGAATCTGGATCTGCGGATCTTTGAAGATGCGATCACCTTCAAGATCGCATTGATGGTAGTGGAGTATATGAAGTATATGGAGATGCAGAATTATTAAGGTTCTGTGGCTCCCCGTGTAAGAAAGAGGAGAATTGTTTTGGCAAGGAGAGAGTTAGAGGATTCCGAAGAGGTGCGTGCTGCGATCGCGGAACTGCAGGAGAAGGTAGCGGCGCAGAAGGCAGCGGAAGAGGGATCCGAAACGGTTTCCGGGGAGGAATCGGTATCGGAAGAGAACACAGAGTACGAAGACGGGGAAGAGGGTTACGAAGAAGAGGAATACGAAGAGGAGTTTCCGGAAGAAGTAGATGCGGTCTATGAAGGGGAATATGATGATGAGTACCCGGAAATGCCGGAAGAAGAGATCGCAGTAAAGAATTTTGAAGACCGTATCAATGATACGGTTCCTACCGGTGGGATCGGCGAGGCGATCCGCGAGCAGGAGGAGCGGATGGCGGAAGAGCGCGAGCTGGAAGAAGCCATCGCGCAGGAGAAGAAAGCCAACCGGGAAAAAAGAAAGAAAGAACAGGGGAAGACTTCGCACAAAAAACGGCGCAAAGGCAAACCTGATGAAGATGTGATCATTTCATTGGAAGGTGTGAGCAAATCCTATATCAAGGGTGTGCCGGCCTTGAATGATGTCAATATTCAGATCAAACGCGGTGAATTTGTATTTATTGTCGGTGACAGCGGATCCGGTAAGTCTACGTTGATCCGTCTCCTTTTGCGTGAGTTAAAACCTACCGAAGGAAGCATCATGGTAAACGGCTTCCAGGTGGAAAAATTACCGCGATACAAAGTACCGAAACTGCGCCGCAGTATGGGCGTGGTATTCCAGGATTTCCGTTTGCTGAAGGATCGTAACGTATACGAAAACGTAGCATTTGCACAGCGTATCATTCAGGCACCGATGCGGGAGATGAAGCGGAACGTGCCGAATATCCTGGCAATGGTAGGACTGGCAGGAAAATACAAAGCGAGACCGAATGAATTGTCCGGTGGCGAGCAGCAGCGTGTGGCATTGGCGCGCGCGCTGGTGAACAAGCCGCCTATTTTGCTTGCCGATGAGCCGACCGGTAATCTGGATGTGAAGAATACCATAGAGATCATGAATCTTTTGGACCGCATCAATAAAAACGGCACAACCGTTGTTGTGGTAACACACAACGATAAGATCGTGAACGACATGAAGAAGCGCGTGATCACGATCAAAAAGGGTGTGATCGTGAGTGACGAGGAAGCGGGTGGATATATTTATGAAGATTAGTACTTTGTTTTACTGCATAGGGCAGGGCATCAAGAGCACCTTTAAAAATAAATGGTTTACACTGGCATCGATCGCTACGATCAGTGCATGTCTGTTTCTGTTCGGTCTGGGCTATGCGATCGTTTTGAATATTCAGCATATGGTCAAGACAGCGGAAGAAGGCGTTTCCATAACGGTATTTTTTGAAGACGGATGCCCGCAGGAACGTATTGAAGAGATCGGTGAAATCCTGCGGAATCATTCGGCGGTTTCTAAGGTGGTCTATGTTTCGGCGGACGAAGCGTGGGAGAGTTTTAAACAGGAGTATCTGGGGGAATATGCGGACGGATTTAAGGAAAATCCGTTGGAATATTCGATGAACTATCAGATCTATCTGCGGGATGTATCCCGACAGGCGGATCTGGTGGCATATCTGGAGAGCATGTCCGGCGTACGTAAGGTGAACCGTTCCGAGGTGACCGCCAATATGCTCAGCAGCATGAACTCAATGATCGCATATGTTTCGATTGGTATCATAGCGATCCTGCTTGCGGTTTCGATCTTTTTGATCTCCAATACCGTTATGATCGGTATCTCGGTCCGGAAGGAAGAGATCGCGATCATGAAGTATATCGGCGCGACAGACTTTTTTGTACGTTCGCCTTTCGTGATCGAAGGCATCATCATCGGCGCGATCGGCGCGCTGATACCGTTGGGCGCGATCTATCTGCTCTATGACAAAATGATCGAGTATCTGCTGAGCAGGTATACCGTTCTGAAGCAGGTATTGCAGTTCCTGCCGGTGGATAATATCTATGAGCAGTTATTCCCGGTTGCAATGGCAGTGGGTGTAGGCATCGGATTTTTCGGCAGTGCGTTTACAACACGCCGGCATTTGAGAGTATAATTCAGAGAATCAATTATGAAAAAGAAAATCCTTTTGTCCATAATGGGTGTCTGGCTTGCGGGACTGGTGCTGTTTGGTGCCGGTCTTGCGTCGCATGCGGATGACGATATCGATACCTTAAAAGAGCGCATCGGCGAAAAGCAGGATGAGCTGGGGGATCTGCAGGATGAAAAGAAAGCGCTGCAGAGCGGTAAGCAGAGCGTGCAGCAGACCATTAACAGTCTGGAAGCCAAGAAGAATGAGATGAGTTCTTATGTGGCAGCGCTGGATGAGGAAGTCAAAACGATCGAGGATAACATCGAGGCGCTGAATGTGCAGATCACTGCAAAAGAAGCGGAGATCGAGGTGACCAAAGCAGAGCTTATGGCAGCAGAGCAGACCGCTACCGAGCAGTATGAGGCGATGAAAAAGCGCATCTGCTTTATGTATGAAAACGGCGATACCCTGTATCTGGAACTGCTTTTCACGGCGGACTCCTTTACGGATATGCTGAATAAGGCAGATTATATCCAGATGCTTTCGGATTATGACCGCAAAAAGCTGGAGGAATACCGCCTGGTGGTCGAGGAAGTAAATCTGACCAAGCAGGTACTGGAAGAAGAGGAAGAAGTGCTGGATGCGGCCAAGGCGGCGGCGCAGAAGGAGCAGGATGATCTGGAGACGCTGATCGCGGAGAAGCAGGCACAGATCAAAGCATATGAAACGGATATCGCCAATCAGGAACAGGCGATCAAGGACTACGATGCGGAGATCGCGGCGCAGAACCAGCTGATCAAAGAGGTGGAAGCGGCGATCGCGGCAGACAAGGCGGCACTGGCGGAGGCACAGCGGCTGCATTATAACGGCGGTAAGTTTGCATGGCCGGCGCCCAAGTATACCAGGATCTCGGATCCGTTCGGCTGGCGTATGCATCCGACGCTGCATGTGAAAAAATTCCATAACGGCGTGGATCTGGCGGCACCGGGAGGTTCGCCGATCCTGGCGGCCTATGACGGTAAGGTGGTGGCAGCAGGCTATTCCTCCAGTATGGGGAATTATATTATGATCGATCACGGGGACAATCTGATGACGGTGTATATGCACGCGTCGGCGCTCTATGTATCCAAAGGCGCATCGGTGACCAGAGGGCAGAAGATCGCGGCAGTCGGGACCACGGGACGATCCACCGGCAATCATCTGCATTTCGGCGTGCGTAAAAACGGTGAATATGTAGACCCTATGCCGTATATCCAGTAAGGAATGAAGAGGGTTTAAGACAATGGAAAAGAAAGACAACAACGGCAGATCATTCTGGGTGGGCGTGCTTACCGGCTGCATTGTTTCGGCATTTGTGGCTGTGATCGTGCTGTGCATCAGCATCTACCGGCAGAGAATGGCGCAACAGGAGCCGGCGGCGATCGAAGTAGCGGTGCCAACCCAGCAGCAGAGCAGGGACAGCGGTCTGGTCCGCATCTCACCGGGGAAGGTACCGGACGGATCTGTATTGCAGGACAAAGAAGTGATCGGCAAGATCGGTGCGCTGGAAAGCATCATCGATGAGTCGTTCATCGATTCCGTCAGTGATAATGCGATCGAAAACGGTATCTATTCCGGCATTATGGAAGCATTGGATGATCCGTATGCTGAGTATTATACACCGGAAGAGTGGATCGAGATGCAGAACGATACGCAGGGCATTTATTACGGTATCGGTGCGTATCTGGTAAAGGATCTGGAAACACTGTATCCGAGGATCACCGGAGTCATCAAGAACACACCGGCTCTGGAGAGCGGACTTCTTGAGGATGATTATATTGTAGAGATCGACGGGACGGATGTATATGATATGGACCTTTCCGAAGTGGTAAGTATGATCCGGGGACCGGAGGGGACCAAGGTGCATCTGACGATCGTCCGCGGAGAGGTGGGAGACCGCGAAGAACTGGAATACGATGTGGAACGCCGCAAGGTGGAGACGCCTACTGTAGAATATGAGAACAAGGGCGACGGGATCGCGTATATTGCGATCGGTGAGTTTGATGTCGTGACGATCGATCAGTTTAAGGAAGCACTGGATCAGGCCAAGGCAGATCAGATGAAGGGCCTGGTGCTGGATCTGCGGAGCAATCCCGGCGGCTCTCTCGGAGCATGTGTGCAGATCGCGCGAATGATACTTCCGAAAGGCACGATCGTATATACCGAAGATAAGAACGGGGATCAGGATATATACGAAAGCGACGGAACGCAGGAACTGGATGTGCCGATGGTTGTTCTGGTAAACGGTAACAGCGCCAGTGCGGCAGAGATCCTGGCAGGCGCGATCAAGGACTATGATAAGGGAGTCCTGTTGGGGACTACGACTTATGGTAAAGGTATCGTTCAGCGGATCTTTACACTGACCGATGGCTCGGCGGTCAAGCTGACGATCAGCCATTATTACACACCGCTCGGAAATGATATCCACAAGGTCGGTATCGTACCGGATGAAGAACTGAAATTTGACGGGGAAGCTTATCGGGAAGACGGAACCGATAACCAGCTGGACCGCGCGATCGAGATCCTGAACGAAAAGATACAGTAAATGATGAAAAGGTGCCAACGTGGTTGGCACCTTTTTATCATTGAACTATAGGCTGAAATATGTTACAATAGTACAAGAATAATTATTTTGGAGGCGTATTGTTTGGTGAAAATTGCACAATGACTATGATTG
>JAFWRC010000029.1 GCA_017508825.1 Lachnospiraceae bacterium | reverse complement strand
GGCCACGATGCATCTGCCCGGCTTGGTCTGTTCCTTGAACAGGATCAGACTCGATACCTTCAGGTCACAGATAAAAATACCGAACTTATCCAGCAATTCGCCTCTCATACAATAACCGCAATCAGAAGCTTTCATCATAAATCTACCTCCAAAAAAAATATATATTTTAATTCACTGCATTCGTTGGTGTAGGAATATCCTTTACGTCCTGCAGATATCGATAACACTCTTCGCATATAAACGCGTCTTTTATCCCATAGTCTGTAGCCACGGAATAGGGTTCCCGTTTTCCGGTAAACCAGTTTTTGCAATAACTGCATTTGTATGGGCCGTAGACTTTCCAGACAACAGAGCACACCATTATCAGAATGGCAGCAGCAGCGATTCCGATCAATATTTCTCGCTTTTTGCTTTGCGCTTCCTTTTCGTTCGGGGCGTTATTCGCAAAACTCTGCGTATACTTCGGATCAGAATTCACTACGTACCCTTTCAGGATTCCTTCTTTATTCTCTATCCCGTTTTTGCCGGCATCATTCGAATTGTTTTCCATAGTCAGCATTCACCAAAATTCTTAAACAGCCAGTTCCATCCCTTTCAGGATCTCACCTGCAATCTCATCACTGATCGTTACATCATTCCAGATCTCATAGGAACGGATTCCCTGGAATAAGAGCATGCGCAGTCCATTGAACGCTTTTCCGCCATGCGCTTTCGCCTTCTTCATAAAGGCAGTTTCTTTAGGGTTAAAAATGATATCATAGCCTACGCTTAAATGATCGTAAAACGCATCATCTGATACCGGCAGTCCGTGCACATCCGGATGCATCCCGACACTGGTAGTCTGCAGCGCGATCCAGTCGTTGCCATAGGTATCCAGATAGGAAACAAATTCATCCCCCATACCCATACACCGTATCGGAATAAAGGGATATTCTTTCGAAAACTGCTCTGCCAGCTCTTCCGCTTTGGAAACCGTCCGGTTCAGGATCAGCACTTGTGCGGCGCCGCCTTCCAAAGCTGCGCAAAGAGCTGCATTTGCTGCCCCGCCGGCACCGATCAGGACTACATTTTTGCCTTTGATCTCTACGCCGTCATAAGCAAGTGCCCGAAGCAGTCCCGACATATCGGTATTATAGCCGTGCCAGCCGGTCTCTTCCCATTTCAGAGTATTGACTGCGCCGATCTTCTGCGCGATCGGATCCGTCTCTTCCAGGAATTCCATCACTGCCTTTTTATACGGCACGGTCACATTAAAACCTTTGACTCCCATGGCGTGCCCGCCCCAGACTGCATCCTCCAGCGCTTCTTCATCGGCGATATCAAATGCCAGATAACGCTGGTTCAGACTGCAGACTTCCGCCAGTTTATTCTGCAGATACGGAGAAACGGAATGTGCCACTGGATGCCCGAGCAATCCGAGTAATACCGTTCTTGCATTGATCTCAAAACTCATAAATCTCAAATATCCTTCCGGTGTTTCCGTAATCATGATCGGAAACGTTATTCTTCAACTCTCATATCATCCCAGGCAGTCTCGCCAACCTTGCCGCTTTTACGTCGTGTCTTAAAATATGCCTTTTTGATGGGCTGTTCCAGCATACGTTTCAGATGTATATGCGGCGGTTCTTTGGAACTGATGCGTCCAACCATAACGGATCTCAGCCCGCTGCGATTGGCTCCCCAGATATCCGTAAAGAACTGATCGCCGATCACAATGACCTGCTCTTTGCGCAGACCCATACGGTCAACTGCTTCCAGATACCCTTTCGTACCGGGTTTGTCCGCAAGAAATACATATCCGCTGCCTACCACATCCGCAAAACTCTTGACACGCGGCTCTTTGTTGTTTGACACGATCATGGTTTGAAATCCCATCGCCTGCAGTTTGCGGAATAACATGGCCGCCTTGATATCTGCAGGCGCATCGTGCGGTACCAGAGTATTATCGATATCAAAGATGATCCCGCGAAAACCGGTATCAAACAGTTTGATAAAATCGATATTATAAGTCGTTCTTGTGTATAAATTAGGGTAAAATCTCTTAAATATGCTCATGGTTGCGATTATACTATTTTTTTTCGTTTATTGCTACTGTTTCTTATTTATCAAAAGTCATATTGCCCATGATTTCTTTGATCCGCTCTTTTTCCGGGGTATATACAACGATGTTAACATTGTACATACCGTCCTTCGCTCCGTATATATAGAAACCACAATATTCCCCACGTATATAGTGTTCCACAGTCAAAACATACTCTATACCATTAGCCTCGATCGTATCCACTTCACAGTCATCCAATTCCGGTGCCTCTTGAAGCATTGCCTCGCGATAAGCCTCAGGATATTTCAAAATACGGGCAGCACCGTCTACGCTGCAATCACAATCCTGCATTTCATATATGAATACTTTTTCGGAATGATCCGGTGTATGGGCAAGAAAGAGAAGACCGTCATCCAGTTCGGCTCTCCGTTCCGCGGATTCAACAACCCAATCCTCCGGAACCATAAATGTAAAACCGAGATCTTTGTTATAATACTCCTGTCCCTGCGTTAGTTTTCCGCCGGACGTTTCGGTTTCTGCCTTTCCGGCATCTGCAGGTATTTCCGCATCATCAGCCGCAGTATCTTCAGACATTTCCGATTCTTCATCTATAATTTCTTCATCTATAATTTCATCCTCTTTGTTTTCCCCGGATATATCCTTAGAATAGAGCCTCAGTCCGG
>JAFWRC010000028.1 GCA_017508825.1 Lachnospiraceae bacterium | reverse complement strand
GATTCGTCTTCTTATCAGTCGAGACATTGGTAATCGCAGCATCCCCGCCTCCGGTCATATTCACCGATCTTCCCGTATCCTCATCCGTGATCCTGGCGCTGTTTACATCTGATGTATCTGCCCGGATCTTATTCTGTGTACTGATCTTTTCTGCCATTCCTGCTCCTTACTCCACCAAACGCGTGGACATAATCTTGTAGGTTTTCGTATTCTTCGGGTAACGGTTCACAAACGGAATGATCATACCGTTATAACTGATCAGCCCTTCGCCAGGCCCTGCATTATCCACATGTGCCAGCTGCGCCGGTGAGATATTCAGTTTCTGGGCTAAGATCTTCTGATCATCTTTAGACTGGTTCAGCATCAGAACAAAATCGCTGTTACCAAAGATATTTTCCACCTGTCTGGAGATCAGCAGATCCCCGACATTCTGTGTGATACCGGTCGGGATACCGCCCCACTTACGGAAACGCTTCCAGATCTCCACCGAATACTGCGCTGTCTGCGGCTGTCCCAAAAGCAGATGAAACTCGTCCACATAATAACGGGTACTCTTCTTTAACGCCCGGTTCACCGATACACGCGTCCATACCATATTCTGAATAATCAGCATTCCCAGTTTCCTCAGCGTTGTACCCAGTTCCTTGATGTTGAAACAAACCACTCTGGCATTGATATCCACATTGGTCCGGTGATTAAACACATTCTGCGAACCGGTTACATACATCTTTAACGAACTGGCTACCCGGCCCGCCGCCGCGCTTCCTTTCTTCTCCAGTTCAAGCAAGGCATTTAAGAAGTCCTCCAGGATCGGCATGTTTTCTTCCTTCGGATCGTTATACAGATATTCCGTATAGATTTCCTTGACACACTGGTCGATGGCCGCTACCTCATCGCCATCCAGTTCCTCACCTCTTGGTTTTCGCACTACCATTTCACAAAACGAAATCAAGAATTCCGACTTATCCGAGATGATCGTCTCCACATCTTCCACATCGCCGTCCACACGGTACTTCTCCGGATGCCTTACAATATCCAGGTTCACATCCATCGGATTGATATAGTCATTGGATTTGTTGGAAATACTGATGACCTGTCCGTGAAGTTCGTGGACTAATGCATGATACTCGCCCTCCGGATCGCAGATGATGATATCGTCTGTCGTGATCAGAAACGAATTGAGCATCTCCAGTTTGCAAGTAAAACTCTTTCCGGCACCGGGTGTTCCCAGCACCAGCGCATTCGGATTCTTCAGCTGCTTGCGGTCTGCCAGGATCATATTGTTGGACAGTGCATTTAAGCCGTAATACAATGCTTCACCGTTCTGAAACAGTTCCTGTGTGGTAAACGGCACAAAGATGGCTGTAGAGTCTGTCAGCAGCTGCCGCTTGATCCCCGTCAGATTCAGTCCGATTGGAAGGCTCGATACCATAGCCTCTTCCTGCGTATGACTGAAAGCCCGTACATTGCAGTTGTACTTTTGCGCGATACCGGCGACATTTTCCACCGTATTCTTCAGTTTCTGCTTGCTCTTAGCCGTATTCATCAGGATGAATGTGACCAGGAACATATTCTGGTTATTTGCTGTCAGCTGCTGCAGGAAGAACTCCGCATCCGTACCATAGGTCTGGATATCGCTGGAAATGATATCCATATCGTAACCCGATCGCACTGCCTTCTTCTGTGCTTCGATTTTTTCTGATTGGATATCACGGAGTTTTCCTTTGATCTGCTTGATCGCCGCCACATGATCCACCGTTGTGATATGGATATTGATCACGATATCGTCATCAATATTCAAAAAATCCGCCAGCATCTTATCCCGAAACTCCTCTGCAAACATCTGCAGATAAGTTACCTGTGCATAGCGGTTCCCCATCTTGAACATATTGTTGTAGGAAAAATCAAAAGAACTGGGCGCGATAAAGTCCTGCGCACACATCCCGCTGTTCGCCAGCATGGGATAGGAAAAGAAAAACGGCGATTCCGAACTGTCATTTAGGATGTCATGCATCACTTTCAGTCGTTCCTCACCGCTTACCTGTTCTGCCCTGGCTCCCATCTGCTTGAAGTTATTGATCACCGCATTCTCGATATTATCCAACCGTGATTTTGCTTCTTTCAGGTTCTTGGCATGGATACCGAAAATGATATATTTGGATTTTTCCATACCGTTATTCCCCTGCAGAAGTTTGGTCTTTAAGACATCTGACAGTTCTTCTCTGAGTTCACCAAATTCATCGTCCTGGGATTTGATCTCGATATTCCGCTCCACCTCCCATTTGGGCCGTTTCTCATTTACAAAAGCAAACTGGATCGTGATCGACGGATCAAAGTAGTTCAGAAACTCGCAATAGAGCGAAAAGATATTTTTCTGATCATCCAGCTTGGCTAGCTGATAATTGATATCATAAAAACGCACCATCTTCGTATAATAATCGTCGGATACCTTGCATACCCCATCCGGATACATCGCCTCAAAAGGGATCGTCCTCTGGGCCGTATCCGCGCCTTTCCGATCAATCTTTGCCAGTTCCTTCTTCAGTTCCTTTAATCTCTGCTTTTCCTCCGGCGCGAGTTTTCTCGCCTTCCCGCCGGTATGACTCTGCGCAGGTTTAGTCTCTGCGCTGTTTCCTGCCTTCAAGTACTGCCACCTCCTCTTCAATCTTTTCCCGCTCGGCCAGGATCTCATACAGATTTTCCGTCCGGTACGGTCTGTACTGCGGGCGTTTATACTTATGCTCTATCATTTCCCTTAATACGACCTCTGCCGGCTTTTCATCCCGCTCAAAATGTGCCAGCAGAAAAAACGGCAGGATCAGAGCGATCATAAGCAGGGCCGCCAGCGTTCCTCCGATCACTCCCTTCGTCAAAAAATATGTAGGAACGCCCAGCAGTATCCCGCACGGATAGCAGATCAGCTGCCGTTTGGTCAGTCCGAGAGCCACCTTATTCTTCACGACTCCCAGATTCTTTGGTACATCTACCGATAGTGCCATAGTCTCTCCTTTCATCAATGCGCATTCATAATGCTGCGCGAGATCGATCCGGTCTTGAACAATGCAAAACACAAAACGATCGTTACGGCTCCCACCTGCCACAACGCAGTCGAGAGCGTCAAACTATCTACAGAACCTACTACATCCGTGACGATCGCCGCATAGATGCCAACGCAGACCATAATGAAAAAGCCCTGGAATGCCAATGCCGTGATCCCTTTCACATAATTGGTCCCGATGGATCCCCATTCCCTGTTGGTAAGCGTTGCAAACGGAATCGGTGCAACGGACATATACAGATAGATTTCGATCATACGGCTGTAAAGAACGACGGTGATACAAACCGCCATGATCTTCATCCCGAATTTCACCAAAAATGTCTCCATGGCGAAAACAAACAATTCCCCGGTATCCATATCCGCGAACTGCTCTTCAAACATATCCTGGATCGTAGATGCCACATCGATCGAAGACGCTGCCGCGATCTCTCCCGAAGAATTATTCACGATCTCCGATCCCAGCTGAAATACCGCACAGACAATATCAAAGGTGTTCGTCAAAAGATAAACGGCAACACAAGCCTTGAATATGAATTTGAAAAAGATGGCGGTTTCCTCGCCATCTCTCTCAAATCCGTTATTCGCTGTCACCATCGTGATCAGTTCATAACACAGTACTGCCGTGATGATAATGCCTGCGACCGGTACGATCACGTTATTGGATAATGTCTGGATCATACTGAAGATCGTTCCGTTCCAACCCTGCGGCGTCTGCGAGACATTGCCCGCAATGCTCGAAACGCCGGTATTCACATCCGTAAACATGGTTTCCAGGTTGGTCAGGATCATGCCTTTCAGCATGTCGTTGATCATTTCTACCAGAGACTCAATGATACTGTCCATCAGGT
>JAFWRC010000244.1 GCA_017508825.1 Lachnospiraceae bacterium | reverse complement strand
GATCTGAATGACTGCGCCCGCGATCTCTCCCAATCTCTTATCCGGCAGACCGATCACGGCCACATCACTGATCTTGTCAAACGCACGCAGGTAATCCTCGATCTGCACCGGATAGAGATTTTCACCACCGGATACGATCACATCTTTTTTGCGGTCTACCAAAAAGATAAATCCATCTTCATCCTGCATCGCCACATCACCGGTCAGCAGCCATCCGTCATGCAATACTTCTGCTGTTGCTTCCGGATTGCGATAGTAACAGGTCATCACACCGTTACCCTTTACACACAGTTCTCCGGCATCGCCCTGCTTCACCGGATTTCCGTTCTCATCGATGATCTTGCATTCCCAGCCATAGCCCGGTACGCCGATGGCGCCGACTTTGTTGATGTTCTCCACACCCAAATGTACACAGCCCGGTCCGATGGATTCGCTCAGACCGTAATTTGTATCATACTGATGATTCGGGAAGTATTCCTTCCAGCGCTTGATCAGAGAAGGAGGTACCGGCTGTGCACCGATGTGCATCAGTCTCCACTGTGACAGTTCGTAATCTTCCATTTTCAATGTTCCTGCATCCAGTGCATCCAGGATATCCTGCGCCCATGGTACCAGCAGCCATACGATGGTGCAATGCTCACGGGATACCGCGTCAAAGATATACTGCGGTTTGGTACCTTTTAACAGCACTGCTTTGGAACCGGCTACCAGACTGCCCATCCAGTGCATCTTCGCACCGGTATGATACAGCGGCGGAATGCAGAGGAAACAATCGTCCCTGCCCTGTCCGTGATGATGCTGCTCCACGGTAGCCGCCGTCATCAGGCTTAAGTGTTTATGCAGGATCGCCTTCGGGAATCCGGTGGTACCGGAGGAAAAATAGATCGCCGCATCATCTTCGTCTTTGATCTCGATGTCCGGTTTTGCACTGGAGCAGTCTGCCACCAGTTCACGATAGCTCTCTGCAAAAGTCGGGCAGGTCTCACCCACAAAGATGAGCAGACGGTTCTTGGAAAGTTTTTCCACGATAGATTCGATACGTCCGATAAATTCCGGTCCGAACAGCAGCACATCCACTTCGGCCAGATCCGCACAATACTGGATCTCATCCGCAGAATAACGGAAGTTGAACGGAACCGCCAGCGCACCGGTCTTTAAGATACCCATATAGATCGGCAGCCATTCCAGACAGTTCATCATCAGGATCGCTACTTTATCACCACGCTTTACACCACGGCTTAAAAGCATATTTGCCATACGGTTTGCTTTTTCATCAAACACGCGCCAAGTGATCTCTCTGCGGTACGGTTCATCTTCGGTCTGCTGGATCAGGGAATATTCTTTCCAGGTCACGCGTCTGGTTTCTTTCTGTTCCGGATTGAGTTCGATCAGCGCTACTTCATCGCCGTACTCCCGGCGATTGCGCTCCAGGTAATCCATAATAGGCATTTGTTATGTCCTCCTAATATCAAGTCCGTGCCGGACAGCCCGGCACACGTGTATCAGTATATCATAAAAACATAAGGAATGCACACTATTTCTCTTGCCGAAAGGGCTTTTTTTCTATAGAATACAAAAACAAGATAAGCGAAGAAAGGGAATACAACCATGAAAAGAAAACTACTGCCGGTCCTGCTCCTCACCATAACCGCCTCTCTCACAGCCTGCGGCTCCGCAGACAGTGGATCGGAACGCGGTTCGATCGAAGATGCTCCGCCGATCCGGAATGAAACTGAAACAGCGGAAGAAAAAACGGGAGAAACTGCGCTCCCGGAAGAAGAGGAACGTCCGGAAGAAAGTGCCGATAACACAGAGACCGCGGCCGGCGAACCCACGGTCACCGAAGCGCCGGAAGAGCCGGAAACCACAGAAGCTCCGGTACCGGACTACACCGGCATTACGGTGTCTGCCCGGGATCTTGACGGAAACAGCGTTTCGATGCAGGATATCTTCTCTGCGCATAAATATACCGTCGTGAATATGTGGGCGACCTGGTGCGGTCCCTGTGTGGGAGAGATCCCGGAACTGGCGGAGATGGAATCCGAACTGGCAGAGAAAGACTGTGCCTTGATCGGACTGCTGACGGATAATGATGCCGGAAGCATCCGCGATGCCAAAGATATCCTTTCCGACTCCGGCGCAGGATATCCGGTCATCGTTATGAACCGCGAATTATCTTCGCTCTTCCAAAGCGATTACATTCCGGCTACCTTTTTTGTAGACCAGTCCGGAAACATCGTCGGAGAACCGATCGTCGGTGCCGACCCGGACGGCTATATGAAACGCATCAATTCACTTCTGAAATAAAAACGTGAAAAAGGCTTCCCTCTTTTCGGGGAAGCCTTTTTACTTATGATATTCCTTTTTATTTCTCTGTCAGCACTTTATAGCACTCCGGCCGCCGGTCGCGGAACAGTCCCCAGTCCAGTCTGGCATGTTCCACGTCATTGGTATCGAAAGTAGAAACGATTACTTCATCTCCCTCGCGCTCTGCCTGTACAACGATCTCTCCAAGCTCATCTGTAATAAAAGAAGATCCGAAAAACTTTAAAGCCGATTCCTGTCCGCCGTTTTCCTTACTCGGCGATACGTTTTCCAATCCGTAACGGTTGGCAGCGACCACCGGGATCACATTTGCTGCGGAATGCCCCTGCATCGTGCGCCGCCAATGCGGCATACTGTCGCTTTCCAGGATCGGTTCCGAACCGATCGCCGTCGGATAAAAGATCACCTGCGCGCCGTTCAGCGTAAGCGCTCTGGCTGTCTCCGGAAACCACTGATCCCAGCAGATCCCCACACCGATCCTCGCATAACGGGTATTCCATACTTTGAACCCGGTATCCCCCGGCGTGAAATAAAATTTCTCCTGATAATAATGATCATCGGGAATATGCGTCTTGCGGTATACACCAAGCAGCGTACCGTCCGCATCGATCACGGCGCAGCTGTTGAACAGAGTGTTGCCGGCTTTCTCATAAAAACTGATCGGCAGTACCACCTGCAGTTCCTTTGCCACTTTTTGAAAATGCACGACCGCATCGTTTTCTTCCGTCGGCTTTGCCAAATCATAATAATCATACCGCCGCTCCTGGCAGAAATACTGCCGTTCAAACAATTCCGGAAGAAGGATGATCTGCGCACCTTTCTCCGCCGCCTCGCGCACCAGTTTTTCCGCATGTGCGATATTCTCGTTTACTTCGGTTGTACAGTTCATCTGCACTGCTGCTACTGTTACTTTTGCCATTTGTTTTCCTTTCTGTTATGAAGTGACCTTTGTCAAGAGAGAATTTCCCAAACTTGCTTTTTCTCCTTGAACTGTCACATTTGTTTATCTTTGACAGCATCTGGCAAGAGCCATCCTAACAGTCTCCGGCATGTAGCCACTCTGTTATTCGTGGATTGGTTACCAACAGGCTAATGGTCCGCCGAGAGCCTTGCTATCTAAAATCGTGGATCACAGTTGTTGCATTGTGCGCACATAGAAAGGTCGCAATTAGCTCGAACCGTAGTGTTTATGGCTCTTCCCAGATACCGTCAAATTTTCTTTTGTTATATGTGGCAGAAATCTGCGCTCTGCCGCTGATTTCTGCTTAATCGCCCAAATCATCCGGATGGCTGGCTGTCAAGGGCTTTAGCCGCGGAGCCGTGCGAAGCACCCTTGACTGACAGACAGCCGGGTGATACTCACGCAGCGGCGACATCTATATTGTCTGTCATCATCCCCCATACAAAGCATGCCAGTTCCCGTGCTACAGCCGCAACGGCCACATTCCTCTTTTTGCCATGCCGGATCAGGCGATAATACTTACCTCGTAGCCGTGCATTTGCTTTGTCTGCATAGGCTATGACCTCCGCGCTGTTGCCTTGCTGTCGTTGTTTAAGAACTTTCGATTTGTGTCCTATTGCCCCCTTGCAGATGCCTCCGGCCGCTTCTACAAGCAACAAACGAAGATGACTGTTTCCTGCTTTGGTAATACCAAGCCTGTTGACCTTTACTGCACTTGAATGTTCCCCAGGCGCCAGACCAAGATATGCCGCATACACATTTCCTTTTGCAAATCTCCCGTTTCAACAATCAGCGATAATGCCGTATGTGTCTGAATCCCTAGGAAGCATCCGAGTTTATGGACTTTCTCAGCGTATTCCGTCTGTGCAGCGATTTCTTCAATCCTTGCATCAAAACGCTCTATCTTCGCTGTCTGCTCTTCATAAGAGGCAAGGTATTCATTCAGCGTTTCCTGATACATTGAAGCTAATTCAAGTTTCTTCAGCCATTTCAGATGAGCTATCGTCCATTTGGTTCCTTCGTAATAATACCCATGTCGCATGCAAAACATCCCAATCTGCTGTTTTATCATCTTCAGCGCTTTCTTGTGATCATCACGCATCCGCAAGTATTCCTTTACAGAATCATCCTGCTCCGTTGGTATATATACCGGATGGTAGCCGCCATACGAGAGACACTGTGCTATCAAATGAGCATCTCGGGTATCCGTCTTAATGCGCTGTCCCTGCTCTGTCAGCATTGTAGTAGGTGCAAGGATTACACATTTTACCCCGGCTTCTGTCAACTGATTGTATAGCGAGTATCCCAGGCATCCGGCTTCGTATCCACACTCAATGTCATACGTGTCATTTACACCAAGCTTTTGTTTCAAGTTTTCAATGAACAGAATGATGTTTTTATAATCCGGCGTTACTTGGATATTAGCAAAAACACGATCCTCAGCTCCGATCACTGGCTCCATTGCACATAAAGTGTAATTTGTACTATGGACATCCATCCCGATTTTTAGTATTCTTTTCATGGTGACCTCCTTTGTATGTGGTAATCCCTGTTACCGTTGATTTTTCCAATCTCAAGTATACAGGTAAATCCACGATGCTACAAATGTGAGGTCACTTCATATTATCTATATTCTCCCGAGCATCCCGCTACGGGATGCTCGGGATCTGCTGTGTAATGCAATGAATGTTGCCGCCTCCCAGAATGATCTGTCTTGCGGCAACCGGAACGATGCGCCGCTCCGGACACAGTTTCTTCATGATCTCCACGGCTCTCACATCGCTCTCTGCATTCTCTCCTCCAAACTGCGGGAGCAAAACCGCATTGTTCGTAAAATAAAAATTCACATAGCTGGCAGCCAGACGCTCGCCCGCTTCGCGCACATCTTCGCCTTCTTCAAAAATATAACCGTTCAGATCTTCTTCGGTCACGCACACAGGTACATCCGGGATCGGCAGCTTATGCACCGTGATGCCTTCCGCTTCCAATACGCGAAGGCATGATGCCGACAACTCATATTGCGGATCCTCTTTGTTCTCCGTCCACGCCAGCACCACTTCCTTCGGACGGATAAACGCACATACATTATCGACATGCTCATTCGTCTCGTCATTATAGATCCCGCGGGGAAGCCAGATCACATGATCCACGCCGAGATACTTCTTCAGCTCCGCTTCGATCTGCGCCTTATTCATCTGCGGGTTGCGTCCGCCGCTCAGCAGACAGCTCTCCGTAGTCATCAGCGTTCCTTCTCCGTTCGTATGGATGGAACCGCCCTCGAGTACCAGATGCTGCGCATCATAATAGTCCAATCCAAGCCGGTCACAAAGTGCACCGGCCAATGCATTGTCCTGCTCCCAGTGCGCATACAGACCATCCAATACACCACCCCATGCATTAAACTGCCAGTCAATCCCGCGCACCTCTTTTCCGTTGGTCACAAATGTCGGTGCCGTATCTCTGGCCCATGCATCATCTGCGGGGATCTCAAAAAAACGCACCCGGTCCACACCTTCCAAAAGCCGTTCCGCTTTTGCTGCCGTATTTTCACTGACGATCACATAGACCTTTTCATCTTTTGCGATCTCTCTGATGATCCCGGCAAATACTTCCTGTGCCGGTACTGCCCCGTACGGCCACGATCCCGGACGCTCCGGAAAGATCATCACCGTACCGTCATGCGGTGCAAACTCTGCCGGCATATGAAAGCCCTCGATCGCAGGCATTCCGTGTAATCTCATGAAAGTCTCTCCTTAAAATCTTCGTAACCAAAGCGCTTTATCACTTCATAACTCCCGTCCCGATGCAGCACTGCGATATCCGGAAGCGGCATCCCGTTGAAGGTATTGTTCTTTACCATCGAATAGATCGCCATATCTTCAAAACACAGACGGTCGCCGATCTCAAGCTTCGTATCAAAACTGTAATCGCCGATTACATCTCCTGCCAGGCAGGTTCGGGAAGCCAGCCGGTACTCATAAGTCTTCTCCCCTTTCTGTCCGGACAGATACAGCGGCGGCCGGTACGGCATTTCCAGTACATCCGGCATATGGCATGCCGCCGATGCATCCAGGATCGCAATGTCGATTCCGTTATGAACGATGTCCATTACCTCGGTAACGAGATAGCCGGCATCGATCGCAACGGCTTCGCCCGGTTCCAGATAGACTTCCACATCGTACTTTTTTTTGAACTCTCGGATCAGACGGACCAGCAGTTCCCGGTCGTAATCCTCTTTGGTGATATGATGGCCGCCGCCGAAATTCACCCACTTTACCTGATGCAGATATTCTCCGAATTTTTCTTCCACGACTGCAAGTGTCTTTTCCAAGGCATCCGCCCCCTGTTCGCAAAGGGTATGAAAATGCAGACCATCAATATCCTGCACTACTTCCGGATCAAAATTTGCAAGCGTTACCCCCAGTCTGGATCCCGGCGCACATGGATCATAGATCGCCGTCTCCTGTGTCGAACATTCCGGATTGATCCGCAGACCAATACTTTTCCCTGCGCAGATGTCTTTGTATTTTTTCAGCTGCGCAACGGAATTAAATACCAGGTGATCACTGATGTGCAGCAGTTCTTCCATTTCTGCTTCTTTATAAGCCGGGCAGAAAGTGTGTACCTCTCCCGGAAAACACTCCCGTCCGAGTCTGGCTTCATACAAGCCGCTGGCAGTCGTACCGTCGAGATACTCCGCCATCACCGGATACAGCGCAAATGCGGAAAAAGCTTTCTGCGCCAGCAGGATCCTGCAGCCTGCCTGTTCCCTGACTTCTTTTAAGATCTGCAGGTTATGAAACAGCGCGGTCTCATCGATCACATAAGCAGGTGTTTCGATTGTTTTTAATACATCATGGATCACCGGGATCATAGTATTACCTCTATACTTTCAAACCAATTATTCTGTAGATTATCACAAAAGCCTCTTTTTTTCAACTGAACGTGTGAATGTGCGGCAACTGAAAACAGCAAAAACGCAACAGGCGGTATATTGATATGTAAGCGTTTACATGATATACTATTTATAATATGCGCATGTATACAGATTAATTATAGGAGGAAACAGCTTTGACTACCTGTCCGGAATGTGGCGGTGAATTACGCTTTGACATCACAACGCAATCACTGCGCTGTCCTTTTTGCGATCAAAAAAAGGATCCGCAAAGATTTACGGGATACAATGTAAATGCAGAAGAATCCCGTCCCGGTGATCCCTCTGCCGAGGAAACGGATATGATCCTGTATACCTGTCCGCAATGCGGCGGCGGCATTTATTCCACCGAGCACTCGATTAACGGATTCTGCAGCTACTGCGGTTCTTATGTGATGCTGGAATCCCGTTTTGTTAAAATGAAGCATCCGAAATACATCGTGCCTTTCCGCATTACCAAAGAGCAATGTATCGAGGAATACAAAAACTATGTAAAAAAAGCCTTGTTTGCGCCTTCTGAACTGAAGGAACAGGCCAGACTGGATAACTTCCGCGGGATCTACATCTCCTATTGGGGATACGATGTCACCATGGAAGGCTTTCTGTATCTGGACGGAAAACGCAACGGTACACACTACAAATGCATGGGCTGGCTGAACGCCGTCTTCAACAATATCTTTTTTGATGCTTCTTCGATGTTTGAAGACCGCTATAGCGAACAGATTGCGCCCTTCAATTACGGTGCCAAAGCAGAATTTAACCCGGCGTATTTAAGCGGCTTCTATGCCGATATGCCCGATCTTCCGGATGATGTGTACCTGGAGGAAGCTCTGGAGATCGCAAAAGATAAAGCCTACCAGTCTTCCCGCTTAAACCGTGCCTTTCCGGATATGTACTTCGACAGTGAACAGGAAGAAAAATTCCATGCCGCTATGGACACCCGTTGTTCCGCATCCTATACCACCTTTTTCCCCGTATGGTTTTTGTCCTGGCAGAAAAACAAACGCGTATCTTATGCCGTGGTAAACGGGCAAACCGGCCGTGTGGCCGGAGACCTTCCGGTGGATTTCAAAAAATTCATCTTATCCGGATGTCTGATCGCGATCCCGCTGATCCTGATGCTCTTTTTGTTGCCGCCTTTTTCCAAGGCCGGCCTGCTGATCACCGGGGAGACCTTTTCACTCTTTTCCGTTGTGTTGCTGATGCATATGATCCGAAAAGTGATCATACGAAACGAAATGCTTTATGACAAAGGATATCTTGCCAAAAACGATATGCTCAATTACAAATATCGTCTGAAAGTAAATGCAGACCGTCGTCTGGAGGAAGCCAAAAAGAAAGGACTGTTCCCGATCGCCGTCGTAGCTGTGCTCGTTGCGGTTCCGTTGCTTTTTAGATTTTATTCCGAACTGGTCGGAGGCACTGCGATACTGTTCGCCTTTGTGATCAGCATCATCGCAGAGTTCGTGATACAGTCTATCACGAAAACACTTCGGAAATACCCGATCCAAAAGAAGCCCCTGATCCTGGGCTGCATCTGGCTCATCCTGCTGTCCTCGCTGTATGCTACTTTTCTGTTATTGCTGGGTACTGCCAGATTCTCGCAGATCCAGTTTGTCATCTGCTTACAGCTGGCCGGAACCATTATGGCACAGCTGCTGATCCTGGATCAATACAATATGTTGTCGGCGCGTCCTTTGGCACACTTAAACCGAATGGGAGGTAATTCAAATGAGTAAGAAGAAAGCAGCAGAAACCACTCTGATTTCCATTTTTTTACAAACACTTCCGATCGGATTCTTCATCCTTCTGCAGCTGCTCATACCGGTAATGGTGAGAATAAATGAAAAAGTGCAGGCGGAACGGGCCGCTGTAGCGATCATCGAGAGTGCGGAGGAAACCACCTTTTTATCCACACTCATCCCCAATGTACTGCTGGCGTTCAGCGCCGCCTTTACGCTGAACTTTATCCTGATCCTCTTTTACAGCAGAGAAAAGAAGAATCCGGAAGCCGAAAGCATGAGCGGTACCTGCACACACTTCGAGATCAAGAAACCGGAGATATCTTAGGAAAACCACGCCCGTCTGGACTGGGGCCTCTTCCGTGACCGCAGACCGGATCGCTATAAGGATCTTACCGATAAATAAAAATCGAAAAGCGTTCTGCTTGCAGAACGCTTTTTATTTCTCTACTGCCCGAGAAGCGATTCAATTCTTTTCAGGTAACCATCCGGATCCGCTCCGACGATCGGTTCCCCGACAATGTTTCCGGACTGATCCACAAAAAAGGTGGCCGGAATATAGTCACTGGAGAAAAGCCTGTCCAGATCACGCGTCATAACGATATTTAAATACGCCGCATCAGATCCGGATAAAATATCTTTTGCATCACGGATACTGCCTGCATCACTATCTACCAGCAATCCCACCAGACCACAGTCTTTCTCTGCCAGTTCTTCTTCCATCTTTGCTAATTCCGGGATCTCTCCCACACACGGTCCGCACCAGGTTGCCCACATATTCACCACCGTATATTTATGGGACGAAAAAATATCCTGCGTCTGTACCGCATTTCCGTCTAGATCCTGTACAGACAATGCAATGCCGGTGTATTCCGGCATCGGCTCTTCTTCTGTTATTTCTTCTCCCGGCAGTTCCTCTTCCGGCTCATGGATAGTCTCTTCTATATCTGCAGTTGTATCGTCTTCGCTATCGGTATTCTCTGCATCTATATCCGGCTTCTCATTCTCTGCAGCCCCTGCAGCATCACTCTGCGGAGTTTCTTTTTCTTCTGTCTCCTTATCGTTATCGATCGGTTCCGCATCCCCGATTGATCCACGTGCAGAACTATTATCAGCAGAACCGCAGGCCGTAACAGATGCGGTCATCACGATGAGCAACAACAATAACGCTTTTCTTTTCATATAAAGAATATCCTTTCTTTTTATAACGCATATATTATCCCACAACCCGTAAAATGTCTATATTTTTTGATCAGAAAAACAATGCTCTGCGTGCAGAATGCTTGCGACAGAAAAAAATTTTCAAAACTCCCATAAATTCCCCCCTGCTCATCCGTATCTTAATCAAAAGAAAAACGTTTTTCATAAACAAAACTCATAAACCTTTCAAAAATCATCGGAGGAATTGAATATGAAGAAACGAAATTTTGCAGTGGCAATGCTACTGTGTGTTACTCTTGCGGCCTGCGGCACGGAATCATCACAAAATACCCCGGTATCACCAACACCTGTTTATACACAGGAAGAGATCGATGCACACATTCAGAGCGTCGGAAACGCTTACCTTACACAATTCCCTTCCCCGACACCGATACAGTATCTGTGTGTTAACCCATATCCGCAGCATCAGATTACCTGTACTATTTCATTAGGTGTATGGATCGACGGCAGCGACAGCTCCGGGACAAAGGGTCCAAACTCTTACTCACCTTCCTATGTTACCGTGAACGCTTATAACGGCAGCTACGCAAGCGCTTCGAACGGGTATGTCAGCAATCCGTATTATCCCGCTGCAGCGAATACCGAAAACTATAACGGCATTGCCGAATCCGGCTTTGTGACGGCAGGCAGCCAGCCCTTCTCTACCTTCGGCGCAGATGTGGATACCGCAGTATATACAAATCTCCGCCGCAAAATATTCAATAACGACAGTTACGGTATCACAAAGGATGCCGTCCGTATCGAAGAGATGATCAACTACTTTGATTACGATTATGCCAAGCCGGCAAACGGCGAAAAGTTCGGCGTCGTAACGGATCTGACACCCTGTCCGTGGAATAGCGACACCCTGCTGCTCCGGGTCGGTGTACGCGCAGAGGAAGTTGCGATCAATAAAGGCAGTAATATCGTATTTCTGATCGACACTTCCGGCTCCATGAACAGTTATGATAAGTTACCGCTTGTACAGGAATCCTTTAAGAAACTGATGAATAATCTGACGGCGGATGATACGGTATCGATCGTTACCTATGCCGGAAGTTACAGCGTTCCGCTGGAAGGTGTCAAAGGTGATGAACATCAGAAGATCGAAAGCGCACTCAATTCTCTGTATGCCGGCGGAGGCACCAACGGTGAGGGCGGGATCAAAAAAGCCTACGAGATCGCAGAAAAGTATTTTATCGAAGGCGGTAATAACCGCGTGATCCTGGCAACAGACGGGGATCTGAATATCGGCATTTCTTCCGAAGAAGGCCTCATTGATCTGATCGAAGATGAAAAAGAAAGCGGTGTGTTCTTCTCCTGCTTAGGCTTTGGTACCGGCAACTATCAGGATTCCAAGATGGAAGCATTGGCTGACCATGGCAACGGTAATTATTCTTACATTGACTGCGCCGCAGAAGCCGATCGTGTACTGACCAAAGAAATGTGGTCGACTTTATATACCGTGGCCAAAGATGTAAAGTTCCAGGTAGAGTTTAATCCGGCGCTGGTCAAAGGTTATCGCCAGATCGGTTATGAAAACCGCGTTATGGCTGCGGAAGATTTTGAAGACGATACCAAAGACGGCGGAGAAGTCGGTTCCGATCAGTGTGTCACCGTTCTGTATGAAGTGGTACCGATCGATTCCGATTATGAGATCCCGAATGTGACTTCACGTTACGGCAACAGTGACGCAGCCGGTGTGAATAACGATGAACTACTGGCCGTCAACATCCGCTACAAGGAGCCGGACAGCGATGTCAGCCAGCTGCGCACCTTCCCGGTCACACAGGATATGATCGGTACGACAATGGATGATGATACTTCCTGGGCCGCCGGTGTCGCGCAGTTCGGTATGCTGCTCAGAGAATCCGAATACGCCGGCACTTCCACCTATGATGATATCATCGACCGCCTGAAGCAGTCTCCGAAGGTGATGAATGATGATTTCCGTGCGGAATTCATCTATATGGCAGAGCAGGTGAAAGACAACAATATAACCCTGGCCGAGAATTCAAATACATATACAACCACCGGCTACGTATACAGCGGTCCTATTGTTGTAAAATAAAAAACAAGCCACGGGGATGGTTCTTTGGCTCAAAGTGAGCCGGAGAACCATCCCTGTAGCTCGGATACAAAACGGGGGCCTGTCGGCCCCCGAAGTTATGTCTTTTCGTAAGTGTTCAGAATCATTACCTCTTTGCTTATTCTACCGTCACCGGATTTTCATCCACTACCCACGGCAGCCCGTATTTGTTGAGTGCATCCATATACGGATCCGGATCAAACTCTTCCACGTTGAAGACACCTGCTTTGTTCCAGGTGCCGCCTGCTACCATTGCAGTACCGATCATTGCCGGTACGCCGGTGGTATAGCTGACTGCCTGTGCGCCGGTCTCCTTGTAGCTTTCCTGATGATCGCATACATTATAGATATAGATCGTCTTTTCCTTGCCGTCCTTCACACCGGTAAAGATGCAGCCGATATTGGTCTTACCCACGGTACGCGGCCCCAGGGATGCAGGATCCGGTAACAATGCTTTTAAGAATTTGATGGGAACGATCTGGTGTCCTTCAAACTCTACCGGAGTGGTTCCCAGCATGCCTACATTCTGCAGACAGTTCATATGCATCAGATAACTCTGTCCGAAGGTCATAAAGAAACGGATACGCTTGATGCCCGGAATGTTCTTCGCCAGAGATTCGATCTCTTCATGATGCAGCAGGTACATATCCTTCTTACCGACTTGTGCGAAATCATACTCTCTCTTGATCTCCATAGGCTTGGTCTCTACCCAGTGACCGTCTTCCCAGTAGGAACCGTTTGCGGATACTTCACGCAGGTTGATCTCCGGATTAAAGTTGGTCGCGAACGGATAGCCGTGATCACCGCCGTTGCAGTCCAAAATATCAATATAATGGATCTCATCAAAGTAATGCTTGAGCGCATACGCAGAATATACCTGTGTCACACCCGGATCAAAACCGGTACCCAGCAATGCAGTAAGGCCGGCTTTCTTAAACTTCTCATCATACGCCCACTGCCAGCTGTAATCGAAGTATGCAGTGAATCCCTTCTCTTTGCAGCGCTTCTCATAGATCGCGCGCCACTCCGGATCATCCGTATCCTCTGCCTCATAGTTTGCGGTATCCACATAGTTTGCGCCGCACTCCAGGCAGGCATCCATAATGGTCAGATCCTGATACGGAAGCGCCACATTCAACACCGTATGGGGCTGAAACTCCTTCATCAGTTTTACTAAAGAATCAAAACTGTCTGCATCCACGGTTGCCGTAGACAGTTTTGCATTTGTCTTATCCTTCAGTTTTGCAGCCAGTGCATCGCACTTCGAAACCGTACGGCTCGCAATGCAGATTTCCGTAAATACCGGATTCTCACAGCATTTGTGAATGGCTACGGTAGCCACACCGCCACAACCGATCACTAATAATTTCATTGCAGATACCTCCTATAATAAAAAATTATGATTATTTCTCTTCTGTCTTGATTCTGCCTTCCTCTTCCTCCAGCAGATCCTCTACATAGCGCGGCAGCATAAAGGCTCCCATATGCAGATTGGTCGTGTAATACCATGTCTTGATATGTCTTGCATTCCAGCGCGCCGCATCAAAATCATGCAGCGGATGGTATTTCTTGCTGGCAAATCCGAAAAGCCAGTATCCTGCGGAACTCGTCGGAATATGCGCCTGATACACACGGCTGATGGGGAAGGATCGGAATGCCTTGCGGTGCATCGCCCGGCAGGCTTCCTCATCTTCATCAAAGAAGGGGCTGCCATGCTGGTACACCATGATACCGTCTTCCTTTAACGCCTTGAAACAGGAGCCGTAAAACTCCTTCGTAAACAAACCTGCCGTATGTCCCAGCGGATCCGTGGAATCGTTGATGATCAGATCATATTCATCCATCTTGCCGCGCAGGAAACGCAGGCCGTCACGGTAATGCAGCTTC
>JAFWRC010000243.1 GCA_017508825.1 Lachnospiraceae bacterium | reverse complement strand
AAGGCACGATGCCTTCATCCGTTTTCTCCCACAAACCTATATTTTAAATAAATCGATATTCTGCCAGTACCAATCCCTGCGGGGGCGCCGTCGGGCCTGCCTGGTGACGCTCCTGTGCCTCTAAGATACGCGCCACATCTTCCGCGGTCATCCGGCCACGTCCCGCTTCCATCAGTGTGCCTGCGATGATGCGTACCATATTATAGAGAAAGCCGTTGCCGGACACACGGATCACGATCTCTCTCGCCTCCGGCATTCCGCTGCCGGCACGAAGCGGTGCTTCTTCCACATCGATCCTGTAGATCGTCCGCACGTGATCCTCCGCCTGCGCATACAGACTGCAAAAAGAGGTAAAGTCGTGTTCCCCGATGAGCGGCGCTGCTGCCGCACGCATCTTTTCCACCTCCATTGGCACATATGTCCAGTAGTGATACAGACGGTACTGCGGGATCTGAAACGGCGCATTCAGGATACGGTATTCATAGGTCTTTATGCTGTCACAGTGTCTGGGATGAAAATCCTCTGTCACTTCCGCCCCGCTCATGATACGGATATCATCGGGCAGCCTGCGGTTCAGGGCATAGGGCATCTTCTCTGCAGGAATGCGAGCTTCTGTATCAAACACCGCCACATTATCCAGGGCGTGCACCCCGGCATCCGTCCGGGAGCCTCCGGTCACGGCGATTTCTTCCCCCAGCAGTTCCGACAGCGCACCGTTCAGCACTTCCTCCACCGTGATCCCGTTATTCTGTTTCTGCCAGCCATGATAGGTTGTTCCGTCATAGGCCACGCGCAATAAGATGCGTCTCATAGGACCGCCTGCTCCTCTCGTACAGTTTACTGCATCCGCCCGAAATATGTGATAATACTATTGCATCTTATCATTCTGTCAAAATTAAGGCAACCAAAAAACGTTATGATTTCAGTTATAAAAATAGCTTTTTGCTATAGAAAATTGCAAAGCGATTTCCCGGAAAGCAATAAAGACCGGTACAATGGGTGTACCGGCCTATATTCCGAGAAGCTTCAATAATTCCGCACTATACTTACCAAGCAGGATCAGACCGGTCAGATACAACAGCAATACCACATACGCTATATAATCCCGTCCGGCATACTTAAGCGGCTTCATCTGGGTGCGTCCTTTGCCGCCGTGATAGCAGCGCGCTTCCATGGCCATCGCCAGATCATTGGCGCGGCGGAAAGCCGAGATAAAGAGCGGCACCAGTACCGGTATCATACTCTTGGCTTTTTTGATAAGATTGCCGCTTTCGAAGTCCGCGCCTCTCGCCATCTGCGCCTTCATGATCTTGTCCGTCTCATCCAGCAGGATCGGGATGAAACGCAGCGCGATCGACATCATCATCGCAATCTCGTGTACCGGCACTTTGATGAGCCTGAGCGGCTTCATCACCGCTTCGATCGCATTGGTCAGACGGGTCGGTGTGGTCGTAAGCGTCATCAGGTTGGAACCCAGGATCAGCAGGATCAGTCGGGCCCCCATATAAAAGGACTGCCGCAGCCCTTCCCTGGTGACCTGCAGCTTCCAAAACGTCCATATCACTTCCCCTTTCACGAGAAACATATTCATCATGATCGTAAAGACCAGAAAGAACAGGACCGGTTTCAGCCCCTTTACCATATAGGAAAACGGTACCTTGGAAAGGATCATCACGAAAATAAGGAACACTGCTGCCAAGGCATAGACCGGCAGCGAAGCAAACAGAAACAACGACACCAGATAGACCAGTGTGCCCAGCAGTTTGGTCCGCGGATCCATCCGGTGCAGAACGGAATCTGCGCTATAGTATTGTCCGATCGTGATATCGCGTAACAACGTTTCCCGTTATCTGCCCTTCCCTAATAAGGTAAGGCAGGTTATCCTTTCCAATGTAATGCTTCTAATATGGTTTCTTTGGCTTCCGCCAGTGTGATCCCTGTCGTATCGACCTCCAGGCCGGCTTTCTTCAGGTCCTGCAGGATGTAAGTCACCTGCGGAGCCGAAAGACCGATCTCTTCCAGTTCCTTCGCATGTGCAAAGACCGCCTTGGGCACATCGTCGTACAGGATCTTTCCCCGGTCCATTACGATAATACGGTCCACATACTCGGCCACATCCTCCATCGAGTGTGAAACCAGTACAATGGTGATGCCTTCCTTTTCCCGCAGCTCCGTGATCATTGAAAGCAGCTCGTCCCTGCCCTTCGGATCCAGACCTGCCGTCGGCTCGTCCAGTACCAGGATCTCCGGTTTCATTGCCAGTACCGAAGCGATCGCCACGCGCCGCTTCTGTCCGCCGGAGAGATCAAACGGCGACTGGTCGATGCATTCGTCCGGCAGCCCCACCCGCTTGATCGCTGCATAGGCCGTCATCTCCACCTCTTTCGTCTCCAGTCCCATATTGATCGGGCCGAAACAGACTTCCTTAAAGACCGTCTCTTCAAAGAGCTGATGCTCCGGATACTGAAAGACCAGGCCTACTTTACCGCGCAGCGCCCTGCGGTCGTATCCTTTTTCGAATACATCCGCGCCGTCATAATAGATCGTGCCGCCATCCGGTCTGAGCAGCGCATTCAGATGCTGCACCAGCGTGGATTTGCCCGATCCCGTATGTCCGATCAGCCCGATGAACTCGCCCGGATGTATCACAAAGCTCACATCATCCAGCGCCCGTACCGTCTGGTTCGTTCCTTTATTATATTCGTAGACCAGATGGTCTGCGATGAGTTTCATATCTTCCATAGCGTTTTCCTTATGAATGCGGATCGCGCAATTTCTTTACTTTCTGCAAAGCCTGCGTCAGTTCCTCTCTGGTCAGTATCCCGTCCGGCAGCGGCACCCCTGCACATTTCAGCTCGTATGCCAGCTCCGTGACCTGCGGTACATCCAGACGCAGATCCCGCAGTTCCGATACCCGCGAAAAGATCTCCTTTGGTGTCCCGCCCATTGCCACTTTTCCTTTATCCATGACAAAGACACGGTCGGCATAGATCACTTCTTCCATATAATGCGTGATCAGGATCATGGTGATCTTTTCCACATCGTTGAGCGCGCGTACCGCACGGATCACCTCCCTGCGTCCCATCGGATCGAGCATCGCGGTCGGTTCATCCAGGATGATGCACTTCGGGTGCATCGCGATCACCGAGGCAATAGACACCCGCTGCTTCTGCCCGCCGGACAGTTTATTCGGCGAATAACTGCGGTATTCATACATCCCCACCGCTTTCAGACTCTCTTTCACACGTTCCCAGATCTCTTTGGTCGGAACTCCCATATTCTCCGGTCCGAAGCCCACATCCTCTTCCACGATCTGCCCGATGATCTGGTTATCGGGATTCTGAAAGACCATCCCCGCCGTCTGTCGGATCTGCAGCAGATGCTCTTCATCCTGCGTATCCATCCCGTCCACGACCACACTGCCTTCGGAAGGATACAGGATCGCATTGATATGCTTCGCCAGCGTGGATTTGCCGGAACCGTTGTGTCCCAGGATCGCGATGAACTCGCCCGGCTCGACCGCAAGGCTCACGCCGTCCACCGCAGTCGTGATGCCTTCCACGTTGTTTTCTTCATCCCGCCGGATATATTCATATTTGACTTTATTGATATGGATGATACCCATTTATGAATCCTTCTTTTAACAACCGATAGGTTCTGAACCGTTACTCCTTCTTTTTCTTCGAAAACAGCAGCGCCGAAAATCCAAGGGCAGCCAGTACTGCGCTTACCGCTGCAAGCCCGGCCGGAACCACCGCCGGATTCTCCTCTTCCTCTTCGGCATCGTTTTCTGCTGCAGTCACAGCCACCGTATTCTCTTCGGCAGCCGCCGTCTTCTCCGGCTCCGGCTCTTGCGGCTGTTCTTCAGTCTCTTCGACCGTTTCCGCTTTCTTCCGCCCCAGCGCGTAGATCACATACACCAGAAGCACCATTGCCAGACAGCTCAGTGCCATCAGACTGTACAGCAACAGATACCGGTCGCCGTAGCGCTGCACCAGATACTCGAGATACCCCGTTGCCCCCATCGACAACAGCATCGCTACCCACCAGGGGATCACATACCATACGAAACCTCGTCTCTTGAGCAGTCTTACGCAAAAGCCGATCGCAAGCCCCAGGATCGACAGTCCTGCAAAGATCTGCAGCACACTGACAAAACCGTTGAAAGGAAAATATCCTGCATCATACCGGGTACTGTCCAGTATAAATCCCGAAGCGGAATACAGAAGCAGGAACAATGCCGCCGTGCAGCCTTTTTCCTCGCTTCGCGCCGCATAAAATTCCATACAAAGCTTCATAATGCCGAGCATCACCAGAAATCCGATGAAAAAAGTGGCGAAACGATACTCAACGCCTCCCTGCGGCATCGTCATAGGCGCAGAAAACGGCAGGTGGCAAAACACCGGCGTACTTACCACTACTTTGCCTCTGCAACGGATATCAAACAGACACATCAGATAAGACAGGCCCATCCCCAGTGAAATGCCCGGTGCGATCGCATCCAACATTGCCGGCAGGCTTTTGGCCAGGCGGATCAGGCGGATGAATACAGCTGCCAAAACAACTGCCGGTACGATCCCCAACATGGCAAAACCATCCGGCGTATAGTCACGTATTGCTGCAGAAAAATCATTGTATTGCTCACGATTGCAGTACCAATACAATGCCCTGCAGAAAAACAGCGATAAAAAGACAGCGGGCGGCGCCCACAGCCACATGCCGATCCGCCCGCCTTTATGCGCCGTATATAAAGAGTAACTCAAAAAGAAGGCTGCCATCACGGACAGTACCAGCAGGATGCTCTTCCACGGTATTTCTGTTGTACCGACGATGATCGAGATCGGTTCCATTATCTGTTCTCTTCCTCCGGCAATGCCGTACCAAAGTATATGATATCACTTACAAGTCGTTCGTTTCCGTAGTCAATGGCATTGAACACGCGGTTCTGGATCACCATTTCCGCCGTCTGTCCGCCATCCAGGGCATACGCGTTTTCGCATCCCTTCCCCTGCATGATCTTTGCTTCCTCTGCAAGTGTTGCCCCGCGGGATCCATAACCGTAATTCAGGTTCATCAGCAGATAATGACATGAGCCGCTCTGCCCGATCGCTGCCCGGGAATAATACTGCAAGCCCTGTCCCAGCAGGTAATCTCTTGCAAAGCTGTGCAGCTCACCGTTTGCCACCAATACCGGTCCGAAGGTCAGGGTAAAGAGCACATCATTCTGCTCGACATAGTTCCGCGCTTCCTCTTCGTTGGAAAGCTCACCGGCATAAGTGAAGAGCAGATCACCTGCAGAATTCACATGACAGCACTCCAGTTTATGCGGGCGGAAACGATACAATTCCCTCTGATAAACGGTGATCCCCTCGGAACGGTATTTGTAATAGTCCCCGTTCATTGCGATCACGGCATTGCACTCCGCTGCCAGCTGTGATGCCTTCTTCTGGATCCCGGATCCGTACATATCCGCTGCCAGCTTGCGCCGGAACTGTGAAGGATCCGCGATAAAGACCTCTGCAAAAGCGCAGTACTTTCCCTGATACACTTCCTTCCAGGCTACGAAAAAGATCGTCTCATCCATATAATAACGAAACTCTTTTCCCTTAAAGTTCGCGTTTTCATCCCAGAAGAGGGTCCTTCCCTCGGTCAGTTTCGATGACGCATACAGCGCTTTTATCTCTTCTATATCTGTGGTAGCACCGAATTTTGCCGGATCCGGCGCCGGTGCAAGAAGCGCATCTTCAGCGATCGTATAACGCTTGGGAATATATATGATCTCTGACAGCGCTTCACTTTTCAGATTGTTTGCAAAGGTATCTAATGTAGTGACCCCTCCGGAAAAAGCGACTTTGATCTGCTCATCCGGCTGTGTCTGCCAGTGCCCGTTCTCATAGGAGAGCTGCAGGGGCAGTTCTACCGTGGTATAGTATTTTGAAACATCGGATAAAGCACTCCGGAGCGCCTTACTGTATGCGTTCTCCATGATCTCCGACTTATAGTTATCATCCTCATCGTAGATCTCCGCATTACTGTGGTTTTCCACGTATTCATCGATATTTTTCTCTGTCTGTGCCTTTACGGGAGACATCAACTGCTTCAGATCCAGGTAGGTTACTTCCAAAGACTGCTGCGCATGTCTTCCTTCCACCTGCATCTCGCCGGCCGCTTTCACTGAAAAACTGCTCCGCAGAGCATCATAGATCATTTTTTCATTATCATCACTACCTTCCGGAATAACAGTCATCTGCAGGCCATCCTGCAGCTCCGGATCCATACAGCTTTGTGCAAAGCGGATCGCGACACTTTCCGGGTCTTCATCCGGAAGGAAAACTACCGTACCGGCAGAAGATGCCATAACACAGAAAAAGAGCACCAGACCGGCACAGATTGCCGCCAGCGTTCCCCAGAAAAACTCCATTTTTTTACGGATTGCCTGGCGGATCACACCAAAGATCACAATAACAAATGCTACCGCCAATGCGCTCATCAACAAAAGATGAATATAATCCATCTTTCCGAAATGGTCTATGATATTTTGAATTCCGTTTTCGAGCACACGGAATAGAGTGTCCGTATCAAACATAAAACCATATAGTGAAAAACGGCTGCATCGGAATGATACAGCCGTTCTACAATTACTTCTGCCTTGAATACTTATACCAGCTCAAGGATTACCATCATCGCAGCATCACCCTTACGAGGTCCTACCTTTACGATACGGGTGAAACCACCGTTACGGTTTGCATACTTCGGTGCGATCTCATCAAACATCTTGCCGCACAGATCTACCTTCTTGGTATTGCGCTTCTTGCCTGCCTTCTCGGTCGGTACTTCAGTTACATCATACAGTACCTGAAGCATCTGACGACGTGCGTGCAGTCTGGAAGGAAGATCCTTCTTGATCTCTTTCTCAACTTCATCAAAAACGGTTACTTTCTTGCCGTCTTTTTCTTCTTTTACACGCTTGCCATCCTTATCCTTCTGAGGAACCTTTACCTTTACGGTAGTGGTCTCGAAGTTGTCCTTCTCCTTGATTGCCAGAGCGATCAGCTTTTCTGCGATCTTCTTTACTTCCTTAGCACGAGCCTCGGTAGTAGTGATACGGCCGTTCAGGATCAACATCGTTACCTGGTTTCTCAGCAGCGCTTTACGCTGGCTGGAAGTCTTACCTAATTTTCTGTATTCTGCCATGGTTTTTATCTCCCTTCTTTTTGATCCTGCATCACATGCTCATCGGACTTACTGTGACGCGGGAGCTTATACACTTCCGTGCTCATCGGTCTTACCGGTCGTGCGTTAATGTTCTTGTATTAATTTTTACTCTTCGCTGTCTCTTAAGTGCAGGCCCAGCTCTTTCAGCTTCTCCAGCACTTCGTCCAGGGACTTCTTACCCAGGTTACGAACCTTCATCATCTCATCCGGTGTCTTATTTGTCAGTTCTTCCACCGTATTGATGCCTGCACGCTTCAGGCAGTTATAGGAACGTACGGACAGTTCCAGTTCATCGATATTCAAAGAGATTGCCTGCTTCTGCTGATCATTCTCCTGATTCCGCATAATCACAGAATTCTTTCCTTTTTCAGAAAGGTTAATAAACATCTTAAGATGCTCGCACAAAACTTTCGCTGCAAGGCTCACTGCCTCGTCCGGGGAAAGAGAACCATTTGTATAAACATCCAAAGTCAGCTTATCATAGTCTGTGATCTGACCGACACGAGTATTCTCTACAGTCATATTCACACGCTCTACCGGAGTGTAAATAGAGTCGATCGCAATACTTCCGATCGGGCAATCCTCTCTCTTATTCTTATCGGCGCTTACATAACCACGACCCTTTGTTACAACCAGATCAACCTCAAGTCTGGTATCTTTGGAACCGCTCAGAGTTGCGATCACCTGGTCCTGATTGATCACGGTCACTTCCGGATCTTCAAACTGAATATCAGAAGCCTTTACAACACCATTTCCCTCAAAGTCAATGTGCGCTTTCTTCGGTTCATCGCTATCGCTGTTATCGCGGATTGCCAGAGACTTGATGTTCATAATGATCTCAGGAACATCCTCTTTCACACCTTCGATAGACGAAAACTCATGTAACACACCGTCAATCTTGATCTGGCTTACTGCTGCGCCGGGTAAAGATGCCAGCATAATCCGTCTTAAGGAATTTCCAAGAGTGATACCGTATCCTCTCTCCAGAGGTTCCACTACAAATCTGCCGTACTTCTTATCCTCGGAGATCTCCACAATTTCAATATTGGGGCTATCAAAGTCGAATTCTAACATGTAGCTCTTCTCCTTTTTTTTATGGAAGTTGTGCTCCTACTTGTTACTCATCTGCAAACGGATTTTGCTCCGTTCACAGATGACTTACAAAATACCACTTTATGTGGCCAATCCTCTTACGGATTATTTGGAATACAACTCGACGATCAGCATCTCGTTTACAGGTACATCGATTGCTTCACGGGTAGGAAGCTCTTTCACGGTACCCTTCTTTGCTTCATAATCAACTTCCAGCCAACCCGGAACGATACGGCCTTCAGTTACTTCAATGATATCCTTGAAACGCTGCAGTCCCTTTGCCTTCTCGGTCAGCTCGATCACATCGCCTGCCTTGATCTGGTAAGAAGGAATGTTGATCTTCTTACCGTTAACCAGAACGTGCTTGTGGCCAACTACCTGGCGAGCTTCCTTACGAGTGCGGGCAAAGCCCATACGGAAGATAACGCTGTCCAGACGGCTCTCCAGAAGGATCATCAGGTTCTCACCGGTCATACCCTTCATGCGGTCTGCCTTTGCATAGTAGTTACGGAAAGGCTTCTCCAGAACGCCGTAGATGAACTTAGCTTTCTGCTTTTCTTTCAGCTGCATACCATACTCGCTGACCTTCTTGCCTGCGCCTCTGGTTGCACGGATGGATTCGTTTACGTGACGATCCAGTCTCTTGTTGATATTTTTCTTGCGGCCATCAACCTCACTCTTCCACTCTTTTGTGTGAGTATACTTCTCAACACCCAGGAAGGAAGGATCAATGCCCAGCGCTCTACATCTTTTCAGTACAGGTACTCTGTTTACTGCCATTGTTATTTATCCTCCAACTAAATGACCTAATGATTATACACGACGACGCTTCGGCGGGCGGCAACCATTGTGCGGAACGGGTGTTACGTCACGGATGCTTGTTACCTCAAGACCGTTTGCGTTCAACGCACGGATCGCTGCTTCACGACCTGAACCCGGGCCTTTTACAAATACATCTACTGTCTTAAGCCCATGCACAAGCGCTGCCTTTGTAGCGGTTTCAGCTGCCATCTGTGCTGCATAAGGAGTAGATTTCTTTGAACCGCGGAAGCCCAGACCACCTGCAGATGCCCAGGAAAGAGGATTGCCTTCGTTGTCCGTCAACGTTACGATCGTATTGTTGAAGGATGCCTGAATGTGTGCCTGTCCATGTTCAACGTTTTTCTTGACACGCTTTTTTGTTGCTTTTTTAGCTGCCGGAGCTGCTTTCTTTGCTGCCATAAAACTAACCTACTTTCTTTAATATACTAATATGAATAGTTACCTGTGTGTTAATTGAATTACTTCTTCTTACCTGCAACCGTCTTCTTCGGTCCCTTACGGGTACGAGCGTTGGTCTTGGTCTTCTGACCGCGAACCGGCAGGCCTTTACGATGACGGATACCTCTGTAGCAGCCGATTTCCTGAAGTCTCTTGATGTTCAGAGCGATTTCACGGCGAAGATCACCTTCTACCATATACTCACCATCGATCACTTCACTGATTGCTTTTACCTCGTCGTCCGTCAGATCACGGCAACGGGTATCCGGATTAACCTTTGCTGCATCCAGAATCTTGTTTGCACTTACACGACCAATACCATAGATGTAGGTAAGGCCGATCTCGACACGTTTGTCTCTGGGTAAATCAATACCAGCAATACGAGCCATTGTTTTGTTTCCTCCACTTTCTTTGCTTTTGTTAACAGATACTAATTGACTGGGGTGTTTCACACCCGACCGGTTTCCCGGCCTTGTCTCAATACGGATAGGGAATGTATCCATACAGAGTATCAATCGTAAATGCCCGGTGAAGCTGCACCTCGAGGGTTGCCCCTAACTGCATTTATCGATTTTGGCACGACATTTGACGGAATGTCTGCCACAGCCGCTCATTGTTCACAACGCCCTATAATTAACCCTGACGCTGTTTGTGCTTAGGATTCTCACAAATGATCATGATTCTCCCTTTTCTCTTGATGACCTTGCATTTTTCGCAGATCGGTTTTACAGATGATCTTACTTTCATGGCAATCCTCCTTTCCTACCTTTAAGTACGCCATATAGAGAGCATACTACACCCTCTGACAAAAGACCATTGTCGATTATATCACGCTGCAATTTGCTTTGCAAGCATTTTTTTAACCGATTTCAGATCTTGAGTTTCTGAAACAATAATGCTTATTTATCTCTCCACACAATACGGCCTTTGGAAAGATCATAGGGAGAAAGTTCCATCGTCACTTTATCTCCCGGAAGGATCTTGATGAAATTCTGGCGAAGCTTACCGCTGATGTGTGCCAGGATCTCGTGTCCGTTTTCCAGCTGTACCTTGAACATTGTGTTCGGCAGCTTCTCAGTTACTGTGCCTTCGATTTCGATGACATCCGCTTTTGACATGTAATATTCTCCCTTTTATAATTGCCGATCAGTTTCCTGATCTCTTCCTCCCGCACGCTTTCACCGGCCCGGAGCCTTTCACCTATCGCAGGATCATAGTCTCCTTCCGCCGGCTGCAGGTGCTTTTTGTTCTTTTTCTTCGGTGATGCACAGGTACGTTCTTTTCCGTTTGCCACATACAGTTCTCTTTCAGCAGATCCGACTACGATATAATACTCGCCCTTATCGTGGCCGGCAACGGAACATACCAGCACTCCCACAATATTTTTTTCTGTCATAATCCGGTTCCGTCAGATCAAACTGAGTATTTCCGGTTCACCGTCCGTGATCAGGATGGAGTTTTCGTAATGTGCCGAAGGTGATCCGTCACACGCAACTACCGTCCAGTCATCATCCAGCCATTCCACATCACCGCGTCCCATATTGATCATCGGCTCGATCGCCAGTGTCATACCCGGGCGCAATACCGGACCGCGCTTATTCTGGCGGAAGTTGGGGATCTGCGGTTCCTCATGCAGACTGGAACCAACACCGTGTCCCACCAGCTCTCTTACGATCCCGTAGCCAAACTGTGATATGTAATCATCAATGGCATTGGAAATATCAAACAGATGATTACCGGCTTTTGCCATCTTAATGCCTTCAAAAAAGCTGTTTCTGGTCTCATCGATCAGCTTCTGCTTTTCCGGTGTGATCGTTCCCACACCATAAGTTCTGGCTGCATCGGAATGATAGCCTTTGTAGATCAGTCCGGCATCGATCGATACGATATCGCCTTCCTGCAGGATCTTATCCTTTCTGGGGATCCCGTGCACAACTTCCTCATTTACCGAAATACACAGTGCTGCCGGATATCCCTCATAATTCAGGAAGCTGAGTCCGCATCCGCAGTCTTTTGCATAACGTCTTGCTTCCATATCGATATCCCAGGTAGATACCCCCGGCTTAACCATTTTTTCAAGTTCCAGATGCATGATGGCCAACAGTCGGTTTGACTCCCGCATCAATGCGATTTCCCGTTCGGATTTAATAGAGATTGACACTTTAAACGCCTCTTTTCTTCATCTTATAATATGTAGTGATCGTCTCGCACCACCGCCGGGAATCGGGATGCGTCAGCATAGATCATCCTAAAATTGCTTTGATCGCTGCAAATACCTCTGCAGAGTCCACTGTACCGTCTACCGTTTTCAATACACCTTTGTTTGTATAGAAATCGATCAGCGGCTGGGTCTGCGCATGATAGATATTCAGGCGATTCTTTACCGTTTCTTCTTTATCGTCATCACGAAGGATCAGTTCAGCGCCGCACCTATCACAGATGCCTTCCTTCTTCGGCGGGATATGAACGATATGATAGGTTGCACCGCAGCTCACGCATGCTCTTCTTCCGGACATACGGCGGATAATATTTTCATCCGGTACATCCACATTGATCGCATAATCGATCGCATCACCCAGTTTGGTCAGCTCGGCATCCAGCACTTCCGCCTGCGGAATGGTTCTCGGGAAACCGTCCAGAACGTATCCGTTCTTGCAATCCTCCTGCGCCACACGATCCAGCAGGATCCGTACCGTAAGTTCATCGTGAATCAGTTCACCCTTATCCATATAAGTCTTGGCTTCTTTTCCAAGTTCGGTACCGTTCTTGATGTTCATACGGAAGATATCACCGGTAGATACATGCGGTATCCCATATTGTTCCGCGATCATCTTTGCCTGTGTACCTTTGCCCGCCCCCGGTGCTCCTAACATAACAATCTTCATAACCCTTCTCCTTCTCAATGTGTAAATTGACTTTTTTACGCAAAACACTACACCGGTTAAAAACCAGTGTAGTGATCTGTTTAAAACTCTTATGAATTAAGAAAACCTTTGTAGTTACGTTCTACCATCATGGTTTCTACCTGACGCATTGAATCCAACACAACGCTTACGATAATGATCAGGCTGGTGCCGGCAAATGTAACGCTTGCACCAAACAGGCCATTAAACACGATAGGGATCGTTACTACGATAAACAAGCCTACTGCACCGATAAATATGATGTACTGCAGAATATTGTTCAGATACTCTGTCGTCGGCTTACCCGGACGCACGCCCGGAATAAAACCGCCACGTTTTTTCAGATTATCTGAGATCAGTACCGGGTTAAATGTGATCGCTGTATAGAAATAAGCGAAGAAAATAACCAGTACTACATAAAGCAGCAAACCTAACGTGTAGATCGGTGTTTCACGGTTAAACCAGTAACTGGACTGCAGGGCCTTCATAATGTGAGACCAAGCGCCGGTTCCCGGATCAAGGCCGAACATACTGAAGATGATCACCGGGAACTGCATCAGGGATGATGCAAAGATAACCGGCATTACACCCGAAGTATTGATACGCAGCGGAATATTATTAGTGTTTCCCATTGCTGCGATACGACTTGCATTGCTTCGTCCGTTATAATGAACGGGGATCTTTCTCACACCGGCATTCAACAATACCGTCAAAACAATCGTAAGAACGATCACTGCAATAATAATGATTCCGGAAAGAATTGCTTTTCCTACATTACTTGCGCTTGCAACGAACTGGTTATACAGTCCGGAGATATCGCTGGGAATTCTCGAAGCAATATTAAACACAAGAATGATGGAAGAACCGTTACCAATACCTTTTTCCGTGATCTGCTCTCCTAACCACATTACAAATGCAGCGCCTGCTGTCAATGCCAATGCTACAGTTGCATAGTTTAAGAAAGTACGGTTTTGAGGATCCAAAAGACCTCTCTGTCCAAAACCAACCGCCATACCGATTGCTTCAAATAACGCCAAACCTACAGTCGCATATCGGGTAGCCTCGTTCAACTTCTTATGTCCGTCCTCTTCACGGCTCATCTCTTCCAGTTTCGGAATGGAGAGCGTCAGCATCTGGATAATGATCGACGCCATAATGTACGGCGTGATACCAAGTGCAAAGACTGACATACTGGTAAAGGAACCGCCGGTGAATGCGTCAAAGAAACTGAACGCATCCCCGTTCTGCTGTGCGAACCAGTTTGCAAAGTAACTGCGGTTTACACCGGGTACCGGCAACTGGCTGCCAAGACGTATGATCACCAGAGTGAGCAGTGTGTACAGCAGTCTTTTACGGACATCCTTAATCTTAAATGCGTTAACTATAGTCCGGAACATAGAATTCCTCCATAGCGGCTTGAAGCAGTCTTATTCAGACTGCCTCGATGCTGCCGCCGGCTGCTTCGATTTTTTCTTTTGCGGTTGCGCTGAAAGCATCTACTTTCACAGTCAGCTTCTTTGTGATCTCGCCGTTGCCGAGAATCTTTACACCATCACGGGAATTCTTGATGATGCCTTTTTCGATCAGGCTCTCAACCGTAACGGTATCACCGTTCTCAAATACCTCCAAACGGCTTACGTTGATGGATACGATGTCCAGAGTATTGCGATTCTTGAAGCCGCGCTTCGGAATACGGCGATACAAAGGCATCTGACCACCTTCGAAACCGATTCTCGGTGCGCCGGAACGAGCTTTCTGTCCCTTATGGCCCTTACCAGCGGTCTTGCCGTTTCCGGATCCGTGACCGCGGCCGCGTCTGAAATTGTCGCTGTGCTTTGACCCGTCTGCAGGTCTCAAATTTGATAATTCCATGATTAAGCCTCCTCTACCTTCAGCATATAACCAACCTGCTGAATCTGTCCTCTTGTCGCCGCGTTATCCGGGAGCGTTACGGTCTTGTGCATCTTGGTAAGACCCATAGCCTCGATCGTTCTCCTATGCTTCGGTACCGCACCGATCGGGGACTTTACCAAGGTGATTTTTAATGTTTTCTCTGCCATGGTTGTTTCCTCCAATCTCTTTATGCCCGGATCTCGTCTACAGACTTACCGCGCTTCAATGCTACTTCCTCCGGGCTCTTCAGTTCAGACAGACCGTTGATCGTTGCCAATACAACGTTCTGCTTGTTGTTGGAGCCAAGGGACTTGGTACGAATGTTCTTGATACCTGCCATATCGCAAACGATACGAGCCGGACCGCCTGCGATGACACCGGTACCACCCGGAGCTCTCTTCAGCAGAACGGAAGCGGAACCAAACTTACCAATCTGATCATGTGTGATGGATTCGTTCTCATCACGTGCTACAGATACAAGATGCTT
>JAFWRC010000242.1 GCA_017508825.1 Lachnospiraceae bacterium | reverse complement strand
GTAGCGATCGACGGACCGGCAGGTGCGGGAAAGAGCACGATCGCAAAGAGCGTGTCAAAGAAGCTGGGCGTGATCTATGTGGATACGGGAGCAATGTACCGTGCTATGGCATTGTATCTGCTGCGGGAAGGCGTGGATATGGAAGATGCGGCTGCAATCAGCGCAAAGTGTCAGGACGCGGATATTTCAATCAAGTTTGAAGACGGAGCACAGCAGGTGATCTTAAACGGGGAGAACGTGAGCGGCCTGATCCGTACCGAGCAGGTGAGTAATATGGCATCCAGATCCAGTGTGAATCCGGATGTGCGGAAAAAACTGGTACAGTTGCAGCAGGCACTGGCGAAGAAAGAAAGCCTGGTGATGGACGGCCGCGATATCGGAACCGTCGTGCTGCCGGATGCTAAGGTGAAGATCTATCTGACCGCAAGCAGTGCCGTGCGTGCGAAGCGCCGCTATGATGAACTGATCGCAAAGGGCGAGCAGGCAGATCTGGCACAGATCGAGGCGGATATCATCGAGCGCGATCACAGGGATATGACCAGAGAGATCTCGCCGTTAAAGCAGGCAGAGGATGCCGTGCTGGTGGATACTTCCGATATGACGATCGAAGAAGTGGAAGAAAAACTTTTGGCGATCGTAGCAGAGAAAGTCGGCTGATCCGGTGGAAGGCAGGGATCTTTTAATGGAAAAGAACGAAAACGGCATACAGGTCATAACCGCAAAAACTGCAGGCTTTTGCTTTGGCGTAAAGAAAGCAGTGGACAAGACCTTTGAACTGGCGGAGAAAGGCGTGGAGCTCTATACGTACGGACCGGTGATCCATAATGACGAAGTGATCCACCGGCTTGAAGAGAAGGGAGCACGCATTTTAAATACCGAAGAAGAATTGCGTGCCGTGAGCAGCGGCATCGTGGTTTTGCGTTCACATGGTGTTCCGAAGCACGTGATCGATATGCTGGAAGACAAAGGTATCGAGTATGTGGATGTGGCTTGCCCGTTCGTGAAACGCATTCATGAGATCGTATACCGGGAGAGTGAAAACCGCGAGATCGTTATCGTCGGCAACCCCGCACACCCTGAAGTAGAGGGCATTATGGGCTGGTGCAGAAGACCGGCGACCGTGATCAGCACGCCGGAAGAAGCGGAGAATTATGATCCGGGAGACGGGGCGGAAGTATGCGTTGTTTCCCAGACAACATTCCATCATAAGAAATTTCAAAAAATTGTTGAAATATTTGAAAAAAAATCGTATTATGTTAGTATTGTGAATACTATATGTAATGCTACTGTTCAACATCAGACAGAAGCAAGGGAGATTGCAGCAGGTGTCGACGCGATGATCGTGATCGGAGATGCAAAGAGTTCCAATTCACGAAAGTTGTACGAAATCTGCCGGGAAGAATGCGCAAAAACGGATTTTATCCAGACACTCTCGGAACTGAAACTGGAGCAGGACGGAAGCATAAATACAGTCGGTATCACAGCGGGGGCTTCCACCCCGAACTATATCATTGAGGAGGTTCAAAAATATGTCAGAGCAAACTTTTGAACAAATGTTGGAAGAATCTTTCAAAAATATCAGAACGGGGGAAGTGGTGGAAGGTACTGTTATCTCAGTTACACCGACTGAGATCGCTGTCAATATCGGCTATAAATCAGACGGCATCGTAACCAGAAACGAATACAGCAATGACCAGAACTTAGACCTTACCACTGTGGTGAAGGCCGGCGATCCCATCGAAGTAAAGGTTCTGAAACTGAATGACGGAGACGGACAGGTAGTGCTTTCCCATAAGCGTATCATTGCTGAGAAGTCCAGCAAGATCCTTGAGGATGCATACAACAACAAGACAGTTCTGAAGGCTAAGGTTTCCGAAGTTGTTAAGGGCGGTCTGGTAGCAAGAGTAGACGAGATCCCGGTATTCATTCCGGCAAGTCTGGTATCCGCTACTTACACCAAGAATCTGAATGTATTTGCAGATCAGGAAATCGAGTTCGTAATGAGCGAGTTTGATCCGAAGAAGCGCCGTTACATCGGTGACTGCAAGTCCATCATGGTAGAGCGTAACAAGGCTGCAAAGGCAGAAGCACTGGAGCGCATCAAAGAAGGCGATATCGTTGAAGGTACCGTTAAGAATGTAACCAGCTTCGGCGCATTCGTAGATATCGGCGGTATCGACGGTCTGCTGCACATCTCTGAGATGAGCTGGGGACGTATCGATGTTCCGCAGAACGTATTTAAGAAGGGTGATACCGTTAAGGTGATCATCAAGGAGATCAAGGGTGAGAAGATCGCTCTCTCCGCTAAGTTTGATGAGAACAACCCGTGGCTGAATGTAGAGAACAAGTATGCGATCGGCACCACCGTTACCGGTAAGGTAGCACGTATGACCGAGTTCGGCGCATTTGTTCAGCTGGAAGAAGGCGTGGATGCACTGCTTCACGTTTCCCAGATCAGCCGTAAGCATATCGAGAAGCCGTCTGATGTACTCAAGGTTGGCGACGAGATCGAAGCAAAGGTTGTAGATGTGAACGTAGAAGAGCATAAGATCTCCCTGAGCCGCAAAGAGCTGCTTCCGGAAGAGAATGAAGGTTCCGATACGGAGGAATAATGAATGCCCATTGATTTGAAGGATAAGCGGAAAACGGGTGGTACGATAACCGAGAGAAAATCCATTGCGGAGAGAAAGAATATTTCGGACCGTGCAGCAACTACGCGTGATCGGATCAATTCGTTGAGCAAGACACCGTTAGCGACCCGTAACACCGCTGCTTCAAATTTGGCTGCAGTTAGAAGTACAGCCAATCTGGGTGATTATGAATATTTAAAAAAACAGGTACTGAGCATTACGAAAGTGGATCTGAATGCTTATAAAGAAGCGCAGATGAAGCGTCGTATTGACCAGTTGATCACGAAGAAGGGATTGACGGATTATCCATCCTACATCAATCTGCTGAAAACGGATCGGGATGCATTGGAAGAGTTTTTAAACCACTTCACCATTAATGTGTCCGAGTTTTATCGCAATCCGGATCAGTGGGAGTTTATGGATAAGACAGTGATCCCTCTTTTGATCCAGAGATTCGGTAAGAATCTGAAGATCTGGTCGGCAGCCTGTTCTACCGGTGATGAGCCGTATTCGCTGGTGATGGCGCTTTCCAAATACATTCCCATCAATCAGGTGAGAATCTACGCAACGGATATTGATAAAACGATCCTTGCAAAAGCGAAGCGCGGTATCTATGATGAAAAATCACTGGCAGGTGTTCCGAAGGAATTCCGGGATAAGTATTTCCGCAAGCTGACCGGAAAAGATATGGATGTGATCGAAATGATCGGTGACAGTGATCCGGTAGCAACACTGAAAACAGCGTATGCCATCAGTGACGAGATCAAATCCAGAGTGACTTTTAAGCAGGCCAATCTATTGGAAGCGAAAGATTATCCGAAGGATTACCATATGATCGTATGCCGGAACGTGCTGATCTATTTTACGGAAGAGGCGAAGGATGAAGTATTTCGCAGATTTCACGATTCCCTGTTACATGAAGGTATCCTGTTTATCGGCAGTACCGAACAGATCACGGGATATCAGGATATGCACTACGGTCGGAAGAATTCGTTCTTCTACGAAAGACTTGATTGATAATAAAGATTTTGGCATTAAGAAAGGCAGTCCGTTAGGGGCTGCCTTTCTTGCCTTATAGGAAATTGCTCTGCAATTTCCTATGGCAAAACCCTCCGGGGGATGATCACTCAATCTCTGTACTGATACATACTGGTCAGGATATGTTCAGCATACATGTTAAAGCCGGAGCGGCTTTTCTTGAACTCGTCGGTCAATTCAAAGAAGTATTCTTTTGCTTTGTAATCCCTTTTAAAGAACGGAGTAAATAAAACTTCCCATTGGGGCAGGAAAAGGGCCTTTTTACGTGTATAACAATTGGAAGCCGTGGCCTGGATCCGATGCTCCTTATCCACAAAAGTAGCTATGGATTTATGCATTGCAGTATCTTCCGCAGGCAGATAGTAGTAATCCTGGTAATTGGAATAGAAGTACTTCATTTCTTCTTCAAACAGAGGAACCTTGAGAGAACCGTTGATCCCTTCTCCGGTAAAGTAGCAGCCGACACCGCGGAAGGAAATGACCTTGGGCAGAGGAGACTTGAAGCGCAGTTTTAGGATGATCTCCTGACCACGCTTGCGGTTCATATCATTAAAATAATTTGCATGCACACCCATGACACGGATCGGCTTTAAGAACAGATCCGGATAGGAGAGCATGGAAACCACGCGGAGCATTCCTTCCAGATCTTCCTTGTTATGTAATAAAAGATCATCAAGGATCAGGGGATCCTTTTCACATACATAATCATGATAACGGCTGATCAGTTCACCGCCGGTGTATTGATCATTACGGTCAATGCCAAGAAACTCTTCAATGGTTTTCTGTTTCAGATTGGGCAGACCGATGATATCCCGGTAACCCAAAATACGGCGGTAAATATCGATACCGTCTTTGCCTTCAAAAGAATAGGGCATTTCATACTGTTCCGCTTTCTGCAGCAGATAGGGCAGATCGAAGCGGTTTCCGTTAAAGTGGATCAGGAATTTATAGTTATGCACAAATTCAAAAAATGCGGTCAATACCTGTAATTCTTCATCGTAGGTTTCCGCCAGCCATTGAATATAATGCCATTTTTCCTGTTGAAAATATACGCACCCCACCAGATACAGATTGGTGCTGCGGGGGGACAGACCGGTGGTTTCAATATCCAGAAAGAGAATGTCTTCGATGGTCTGTTCTTCGGAAAGTAACTGTTCTAAAGGGTAATCCGGCTTGCAATCAAAGGTACCATTGATAGTTTTCATGTCAGGAATCCTTTCTGAACGATATCGTCATTTCATACCTTATTAATAATATCACATTCCGTTCAAATACAGTAGTGTTTTTTACAACAATATGCATAAAATTGCGTTCCGCATACAAAGCGATTTCGAATAAGAAATATCGCGTTATGCCTGCGGAGCAATTTCATATAAGAAAAAGGTGGTCCATTTTCGGAGCCACCTTCTCTTATGAAATATATAGTCGTGTATTTATTTCTTCATCATCTCGTTGACCAGTTTCTGTACGGCAGCGGCATCGTAGCCTGCTTCGGTCAATTTCTTTTTGCGTTCTTCTCCGACACCCCATTTGCCCTGGATCACTTCCTGCGCGATCTCGTCCAGTCCGCGGCCGTCAGCCAATGCGCCATCCGCTGCGCTGAGAATAGTGCCCTCTGCCGAATTATCGGCCGGTCCGTTATTTCCAATCCCCTTTGCCACATCCTTAAAAGACATTTCCCATACCCTCCTTAAGAAAGATTTTTGATATCTGCATTCTATCATAATTTTATAAAAGATACAACTTTTACAAAATGCACAAAAAAGCTAGCCAAGAGAAGCTGTTTTTGGTATAATATTATCGGTGACATAAGTTGGGGTAAAAGATTGTCATACAAAAAATGAGAAATGGGGGAAGAGTATTATGCAGGATTACAAAAAGATTGATTACGCAAAGAACAAGGACGTGGTGCTCCGTTATATACCGGGACACTTTGTAACGCCGAATTCCCATGTCAATTATTACATGGATCTGACGGATATGAAATCACGTCAGCGTGAGGCCAGAGCGACCGGTGAGGAACTGGCCGAGATGTATATGGTATCGGATGTGATCGATACGATACTCTGCCTGAACAGCATGGAAGTGGTCGGTGCTTATATGGCAAATAAGATGACCAAAGCCGGCATCATTTCGGCCAATTCGCATAAGACGATGTATATCACCAGTCCGGAATATAATACCAGTGGTCAGATGATGTTCCGCGAGAATAACCAGCATATGATCCGCGGCAAGAAGGTACTGATCCTGATCGATACCGCAACAACCGGCGAGACGTTGCTTGGTGCGATCCGAACGATCGGTTTCTATAAAGGCGAAGTAGTCGGCATCTCTGCGATCTATTCCGTGGCAGCGCAGATCAGCGGTATTCCGATCCGGGCATTGTATTCCAATCACGATCTGCCGGATTATGCAAGCTTTGAGACGGAGAACTGTCCGTTGTGCAGGGACGGCGTGCCGGTAGATGCGATCTGTAACGGTTTCGGTTATTCTACGATCAACTGAAACAGCCGGGCTATACAACTGAATTAAAAGGACCCGCATCTGTTCAGGGTGCGGGTCCTTTGTAAAAAGAGAAAGAGGGGGTATTTATAGACAAAATACTTTCATACTTTTTTGTTTGAAAAACGTTGGCAACCATGGGATAATAATACAAATATTGGAAATAAGACGGATTTGGTGAGAAACGATATGAGTGTTGATCTGCGGGCGGGATTATATAAGATCAGATTGAACTATATAAAAAAAGAAAGGTATACCGGCAGTAATGACGGTATGCGTTTTATGTTGGAGAAGAAATCTGCGGAAGGGGAAGAAGACAGGATCCTGGTCTGCCTTTGGCCGGAACCGTACAGTTACGAAAAGACCGGGGAAGATCAGAAACGTTTTCGTGAGTTTCCCTTTACAGAGGATGGGTTACAGTCGGCAGTGTCTTACATTATGGGAGATGAGGCTTAAAAATGCGTATCGATCGCTTGGATAAACTGGACAAGATCCATTACTATAATACGCTGCATGGAAATCTTGTAAAATGGTGGGCCGTAAATATGATCGGGATGAATGAAGCGCCGGAAGAAAACACCGATGCGGCATATGATCCCGACGCGGCAGCGGAAGAGCTGCTTGCTGATGCTCTTGGTTACGGATCGGATATGGATTATCTGAAGACAGGATCAGATCCGAGAGGATACGGCTATGGTCTGGACGGTTCGCAGCTGAAGGTGCCTACGGCGGAGGAAGCCTTTGGCGAGGACAGCGGGATGGATCCCGAAGCGGCTGCTGCGGCAATGGAAATCTTTAACCGGCTGCAGGCGGAAGCAGCAGCGGATGAGGCGGCCAAGCAGGCTGAGATCGAGGCGGCGATGAGAGCTGCGAACGGATAAGGAAATGCATAGAATGAAGATCGTTTATCTGGGGACGGATGCTTATCTGTCATGTTTTTTGAAACTGTCAAAACATTGTGAAATACTGGCTTTATATACCTGTCTCGGGCCGGAGGATTTCTTCCGGAATCTTCAGACGGTAGAATATGCGAAAGCCCACGATATCCCGGTATATGAGCATACCATCACTGCAGACGAAGAGCGGGAATGGATCGCGAAAGGATGCCGTCTGTTCGTGAGCGCAGATTACGGCCGCAAGATCCCGGTTCTGACGGAGAAAGAAGGTTTTTTCGGGATCAACATCCATCAATCGCTGTTACCGGAGGGAAGAAGTTATTGTCCGGTGGAATGCGCGATGGAAAAGGGATTGCGCAGAACCGGCGTAACGATCCATAAACTGTCGGACAAGCTGGACCGCGGTGATATCCTTCTGCAGGAGAATGTAGAGATCCTGGAGCAGGAGGACAGTGTTGATATCTATCTGAAATGCGAAAACACGGCGATGGATATGTTAACACAGCTGGCGCAGGGGTTTGAAGAAATCTGGGGAAATGCAAAGCCGCAGAAGGAACTTCTTCCGTATTGGAGCATCGAACATATTGAGGATGCGCGCTTTACACATGAGCTTTCGATGGCGGAAGCAAAGAGAAGATACCGTATCTATAACCGGATGGTGCGCGTTAGGATCGCAGGAGAGGTTTATTTTGTAAAGAGCATATATTCCAGTCATACACCGATCGCTGCGGACGTGATCGATCTGGGGGATATCTGTCTGTACAGGCTGGCTGACGGACATCTTCGACTGGGGCTTATTGCGGCTTCGGATCCGGCGGTATGGGAGGCAAAGAGTTATCCGTTCAGAAAAAGCGGAAGAGAAGCATAATACGGATCGCAGAGGATTGAGAAAGAATAAATACATAAGATGCAGGAGAAAAAAAAGAAAAACAAAATCAAAAAACACGGCCTGAAGGCTAAAATGCTCACTATGTTCATTCTCATGTTCATCGTGCTGATACTTTTAGTCAGTATCACCGTTGCTCTGGTCTATATTAACTGGAATATACATTACACAGAGATGAGAGCTTTTTCGCTTGCTGCAGTCGTTGCCGCTTCCGTAGACGGAGATCTGGTGGAGCATTACAGGGATACGCTTACAAAAGATGAAGAGTATGAGAAGATACAGGAGTATTTGGACAAAATCCGGATGCGCGCCTTAGCAAAGTATCTGTATATCTGTATCCCTGAGGAAAACGGATACCGGTATATCTGGGATGCGGCTAACCCGTCAGCGGATAACGGCGTCATGGATCTGGGCGATTTTGATGAGTATTACGGAGAAGGCGGTAAAGTGATGCCCGGTGTGCTGCAGAATGCAGGACATGGGAAGTATGAAGATTCGGTTCTGGTGACGAATCATCATATCTATGGTTTTGTTGTTTCGGCATTTTTTCCGATCAAGAATTCATCCGGTGAAGCGATTGCGCTGGCATCGGTGGATATTGCAATGGAAGATGTTGCTTATGAAGCAATTCTTCTTACGCTGGCCACCGGTGGTGCTATGATCATTGTGATGCTGGTGTTCTGTATTATCTTTTACCGGAGGATGAACTGGCAGGTGGTCCGTCCGATCCGTAAACTGAACGATGTGATCTCTGAGTATGTTTCCGGTAAGATGCAGGAAGGCAAGGTCATGGAATGCGAGATCCGCACCGGAGATGAGATCGAGACTCTGGCACATTCTTTTTCTACTATGTCCGCGGAACTGAAAGCCTATATGGAAAGCTTTAAGCAGGCGGTGAAGGAAAAAGAACGAATCGGCGCGGAATTGGATGTTGCAAAGAAGATTCAGGAAGATATGCTTCCGAGGATCTTTCCGCCCTATCCGGAACGGACGGATTTTGATATCTATGCGATCATGGATCCGGCCAAAGAAGTCGGCGGAGATTTTTATGATCTGTTTCTGGTCGATGAAAAACATATCGCTCTGGCTGTAGCAGACGTTTCCGGTAAGGGTGTGCCGGCAGCATTGTTCATGGTGATCACAAAGACGCTTCTGAAAAACCGCACGATGATGGGAGGTACGCCGGCCCAGATCGTTGCGGATGTCAATAACCAGTTGTGTGAGGGAAATGAAGCGGATTTTTTTGTGACAATCTGGTTTGCGATCATAGACCTGATGACCGGGGAAGGCTTGGCGGTAAATGCAGGACACGAACATCCGATCCTCAAAAAGAAAGACGGCAACTATGAACTGATCAAATACCGGCATGCGCCGCCGGCAGGAACGATGCCGGATCTGCCGTTTGCACAGCGGGAGTTTAAGCTGGAGCAGGGAGATATGATCTTTGTCTATACAGACGGCGCGCCGGAAGCGATGAATGCAGACGAAGAACTGTACGGAACCGATCGTCTGCTGGAGGCCCTTAACAGGAATAAGGATGCAGGGCCGGAAGATCTGCTGCATGCGGTAAGGAAAGAGATCGATGCTTTTGTCGGAGATGCACCGCAGTTTGATGATCTGACCATGTTGGGATTTCGGATCAGCGATACATAACGCAGGTATTGTATGAGAAAATTCGAGAACAACATTTTACTTTTTTCTGTGATGCTCTGCTGGGCATCCGCGTATGTTTTTATAAAAGGGCTGCCGGATGATCTGAGCAATTTCGGTTATCTGGCTTTGATGAACAGTATTGCAGCCTTGCTCCTATTGCTGATGTTCGGTAAAAGAGTTGTATCAGCAAAGAAAAAGACATTTCTGCACAGCCTGGTGCTTGCAGTTCTGATGACGATCGTCCTGCTGTGTGAAAAAGAAGGCATTGAACGTCTGGCGCCGGCATCGGCCAGCATATTGACTTCGCTTGATCTTGTATTTGTGCCGCTGTTTATGCTTTTACTGCGGAGATTTCCGACCAGAGCCCAGATTATCGGCATTGTATTCATTCTGTCGGGGGTGTTTATCTCAAATGGCGTTACGTTAAAAGACTTTCCACTGACAGGTTCTTTGTTCATGTTAGGGGACTGTCTTTGCATGTCTTTGTATACTGTGGTTTCCAACCGATTTTGTCAGGAGGATGATCCCATTGTGCTTGCAGTGGTCCAGCTGGCCTTTATGGGACTCATCGCCATGATCGCATGGAATATCGAAAGTCCGTGGATGATCCTTCGATTGGAGTATACCCGGAGGTTTTTGTCGTCCTTGTTTATTTTGGCTATTTTTTCGAAAGCATTTGCATATATTATGCTGATGTACGGTGAAAAATACGGAGATCCCATTGATGTAGTGCTGATCTTTGCACTGGAACCCGTGGTAACACTGATCTTGTCCGTTGTGATCCCGGAGAGATTCGGAGGCGTGGAAGAAACGTTTACAATGACAGCGCTGATCGGTGCTGTGTTTATCATGATCGGCAGTTCGATCGCAAATCTGGATTGGCAGCTTATTGCGGACAGGATACAGAGCAGGAGGAAACGGGATGGAACGGCTTGAGGTGAAAAAGATCAACCAGTTCCTGGTTTCCTGTATCTCTTTTATCATACTGGGTTCGTGTTTTAAGGTCATGGTATTGATAGAGGGAGTTGCGGAGGTGAGACCGGTCAATGCGATCCCGGTTCCGGCGGGGCTTTTTTTCGGTCCGTTGGCCGGGCTGGGATGTGCGGTGGGCAATCTGGTCTCGGATCTGTTCGGAACCCTGACAGCCACATCGGTCATTGGTTTTGCGGCAAATTTCATGGCGGCTTATATGCCGTATCGTTTATGGCATATTTATGTGAAAGAGGAACCGAATGTTCACAGCTTTCATAAATTGCTGGTTTATGTCTGGATCACTTTTGTTTCGGCACTTTCCGCTTCATGGATGATCGCTACCGGAATCTGGCTGTTCAGGGACTGGGTGCCTGATATGGCAGTGATCGTTTTTCTGAATGGTTTTGTTTTTCCGATCCTGTTTGGATTGCCTGTCTTTATTGTCATGACATCGGATGCTGTCCGGATCCGATG